>JAFYVX010000204.1 GCA_017558255.1 Bacteroidaceae bacterium | reverse complement strand
ATCCCATCATTCATTTCTTTTTTATGAGCAGACAACGACGGGTCTGAAAAGGGCTAATAGTGCCTTGCCGAACAGATAGTAGCGGTTCGCCGAACGGCTAATAGCGGTTCATTGAACGGCTGATAGTGGTTCGCCGAACGGCTGATAGCGGTAAAACGAGCACCTTATAGCGGTAAATTTAGGCGTTCATTAGGATTAGGCTTTACCGCTTTGATATGGTGTAAGCATACTTACGAGATAGTACAATATCGTCAAGGGTTGAATGCAGTCTTTCTAAATTTGTGATTTTAAATTAAGAAAATGTAATGATTACAAAAAATGTAAAATGCTATTGAAAATATTTAGTAAACATTGTACATTTGCAACGAAAATAAGTTAAATAGAAAGCCACCAACAGAGATTATACAAAATGATTCGTCTTTTCTGTCATAGGAAATTTATAGCTATATTCACCCTTCTTCTGTTTTCAGTACATAGCTATTCCCAGTGTGAGGAATATAAGGATTCTGTTAAAATCCATTTCCGTCAGGGGAAACACATATTAGATTATTCTGTTGGCAACAACAGGAGAGTACTGCAAGACATTGCTGACAAGTTCCCGCTTTCCAACACAGACTCGCTGTACAATCTTGTAGGAGTTACTGTGATAGGCGGAGCATCGCCCGAGGGAAGTGTCACGCTTAACAAAAGACTATCAGAAAAACGTGCAAAGGTATTGTTTAATTATCTGTCGCAGTATAGTGCGTTATCAGTATTGTCAAACAATTTGGTATTTTTAGGCAGGGATTGGAAAGGTCTGTTACAGTTGGTGACAAATGACGAAAATGTACCATATCGCAATGATGTCATTGAACTTTTAGAAGATATTATAAATAAGGTAGAAAATGGGGAAGGCGATAGCGAACAGCAGTTGGAACGGCTGTGCGGTTTGCATGCTGGCAAACCATATCGTTACATGTACAGGGTCCTGTTCCCTAAACTACGCGCTTCTCAGGTTATTCTCTCCTATCAGAAGATAACAAATCCGTTCCATGTATTACCATATACATCTAATATTGATTCTGCATCCTTTAATGTAGTCTTGCCAGATAGCATATGGATACCTGCTCCATCGGCCAGTTTGCCACATAAACGCACATTTAATATGGCAATAAAGACCAACATGTTGGCCGATATTCTATTGGTACCCAATATTGGTGTAGAATTTGATTTAGGCAAGAACTACTCAGTATCAGCCAACATACATTATGCATGGTGGAATACCAAGTCATGGTTTTGGCGTACCTACGGTGGTGAATTGGCATTTCGAAAGTGGTTTGGACGAGCTTCTGAAAGCCGACCTCTTACCGGGCATCATTTGGGTATTTACTCACAGGCTCTGACCTATGATTTCCTGGCATTCGGAACCAAGGGATATATGTCGGGCGATCCTGGACAGAGTCTTTTTGACCGTGCAGTCTTTTCCGTTGGCATAGAATACGGATATTCGCTACCAATAGCCAAGAGACTAAACATAGACTTTGTAATAGGAGTAGGGTATCAGGGTGGCAAATACAATGAATACCAATATATTGATGATTGTTATGTATGGCAGAATCTCAAGAAGCGCAACTTCTTTGGTCCTACCAAGGCAGAAATATCTCTTGTATGGTTGTTGGGCAATAGTTCAAAGAATGGAGGTGTAAGATGAAACCACAATATCTTCTATTCATGATTATTACAAGCTGCATCCTGTTCACAGCGTGCAGACACAAGGACCTGTGTTACAACCATCCACACGATGCCAGTGTACGAATTGATACAGACTGGAGCAACTTTACAGAGGAAGAGCCAACGGGTATGACGGTAATGGTATATTCGCAGGATGGCGACCAGACGTTGGTTGCCACACAGCATACCAATACCACAACACATGCTACATTCACATTGCCAGAGGGGTATTATTCTGCAATAGTATATAATCAGAGCCACACAGAATTCGGTTCTTTGTTATTCCGCGGTACTAACAAATTCACTACGCATGAGGTTTATGCCAGACCAACAACCACGAGATGGTATACCAGAGGTGATAAGACGCATGTTGTTACAGAACCAGAATGGCTGGGAACAGATGAGGCAGAGAACTTGCATGTTACAGCCGAAATGGCAAGGAAAACAACACATGAATTAATGAGTAAAGACAGTAGGAACGTTGCAAACAATGCCTTTTTAATAGGCACACTCCATCCTGACAATATTATCTACACCTTGCATGTCAAAGTACACGTCAAGGGTATATATAATCTTCGTTCAGCCCGAGCCTCTTTGGATGGCTTGGCAGAGGGATACTTTATGGGTCTTGCCAGGCCTTCTGCCCAAACTGTTGCTCAGTTATTGGAAGAGTGGACCATAGTCCAAAATCCATCCGACCCGACACAAGGCTATATCGAGACGAGCATTACATGCTTTGGATTACCTTATGGGCACATGGGACATGCTGAAGAGAATATATTTGAATTACAGACACTGTTAGTTGACAACAAGACTATACTCAAATACCCGTTCCACGTTGGAGATGTAATTGAGAGAAAACCAGAAGATACCAATCTAAGTCTGTACCTGGAGTTGAAAATTGACGATCCATTGCCAGATGTCGAGCCGGCGGATACTTCGGATGGCGGGTTCAGCGCCGTGGTAGATGACTGGGGACCGGAAGAGAATGTAAATGTAAATATGTGATAAACAATAACATTAATTACTAATTTAATTAAATCATGAAGACCTTGAATTATTTGGGCCTTATCACCCTGACAGCTTTAACATTGTCAAGCTGTTCAAATGATGAGATTGTTCCTAACACCAACCCACAGAACGCTATCGAATTCGGTACTTACTTGGGAAGAGATGCGCAGACCAGAGGTACAACATTGACTACCTCAAATCTTACAAAGTTTGGCGTTTTTGCATACTACACAGGTACTGCTGCCTATACGACCGCTTCCTTTACTCCAAACTTTATGTATGACCAGTTGGTTGAAAACTCATCAGGCGAATGGAAGTACGCTCCTGTAAAATATTGGCCAAACAATGCAAATGACAAGGTAAGTTTCTTTGCTTATGCACCTCACCAGGAAACCAATGTGGCTGTTGCAACCAGTCCTGGACAGGCCGACGACCCCAAGATTAATTACACTGTAGACCCTGCCACAGAAAATCAAATAGACTTGTTGTGGGCCAAAGAAGTTGATAGGGTTAAACAGCCAGTAGACAATAAGGTCCAGTTTACTTTCCAGCATGCTCTTTCCCGCATAGCTTTCAGTGTGGAAAGTATCATTGATAAAGTAAACGAGGATGGCACAAATACGCCTGACGATGGCACAAACGGCACTTCTTATGTTGACGGCGCTACGACGGTGAAGGTTAGACAGGTGCGTCTGATAGGTGACTTCGCAAATGCAGGAACATTGAATCTGAATGGTGGCGAATGGGTTAATGCTTCCAAATCGGCAACAACCTATACCCTTAACTCAGGCAATTTTGTTGCTGCTGTAGCAGATGCTGTTGGAACCTCGAAGGCACAGCTTAATAACGAAGATAGTTATTTGATGATTCTTCCCCAGACAACCACATGTAAGATTGAGGTTACCTATGATGTGATTACCACAGACGCTGCTTTGTCTGGAGGCAATTCTACAATTACCAATGTAATTACATCTGATGCTTTCGATTTTGAGTTTGTCAAAGGAAATGCTTATAACTTCTGTTTGCATCTTGGTTTGACTTCTGTAAAGTTTGACGCAACAGTTTCTAATTGGAATGAGATTGATGGCATTGCCGTTAATGTTCCATTGAATTAATATAGATACAATTAACTTTCCTCATAGATTAGGTGGGGTTGAATGTCCCCACCTAATCACTACCCAGAAGCAATGATGCTTCTAACAAAAATAAGATGTATGACGAAAAACAAATGGGGCGCTGGCAGTCTGGCAGCATTGCTGTTGATATTCATGGCATCATGTGCTGAGGATGTTAATATCTCCAACAAGCCATTGCAATATACCGACCATATATCCTTTGGTATGACTATGCCAGAGGAATGGAATAGCATAGAAGGTACCAGAACTGTCAACAAGACAACAGACCCCATCTCTTCTTCCTCGCGTGTAACCGAACCTGTTGCGTTTGAACAGACCATAGACGGAGACACAATTACAATCTACGCTATTGTAGAAGACATAACTGCCACATTAGACACACTTATCCAGGATTCTGTAAAGAATACCAGAGCCTCAGCAGTACCAAATGAATACGACCTGGGCGTATATGCCTATGTCATGAACAAGACAGAAGCACCTTATGATGGTGCCAATACCGGTATTGCAGAGTATATGAACAATACCCACTTGGATGTAAGCGATGATTACAGCTATAGTCCGGTCAAATATTGGCCAGGGGCTGATTATAGTCTCAAATTCTTTGCCTATAGTCCCCATATTGATAATGCCAATAATATTATCGGCACAGGACAGACTAATTTCAATGTAAGTCACACTGCCAATATACCTTCGATATCATACACCGTTCCAGCCGAGGTTTCCAAGCAATTGGACCTCACCATCTGCAATCATGAAATGCTTGCCGGCGATAATAGGCAGCAGATTAATTTCAAGATGAACCATATAATGAGTGCAGTAAAGGTAAAGGCCGGGGCAATCCCAGAGGGTAACATTAGCCATGTCAGTTTTTCTCATCTTAACCACGTAGGTACCAGGTTGTTAAATGCATCGCAATGGGATGTTGAGGCTGGCGCATCTGCCTTTACCCAATCTTTCGAACCCGCCCTGGTTCCAACTTATGGAACACAAATGGGACAGACGTTCTATTTCCTTCCCCAACAGTTTACAACTGATGAGGCGAAGATAGAAGTCAAACTTACCATAGACACCAGAGAATACATACTAACCAAGAGCCTTAAATCCATCCTTGGAGAAGGCGCTTCTTGGCAGGAAGGCAAACAATACACTTTTGTAATCACCACACCCGAAGAGATTAAGGTGGAGGTTGATGATGCGTTATCTGACAACACACAAATAAAAAGCGATCTTGAAATCACCAATACAGGCCTTGCACCAATCTACGCTCGAGCTACTATTGTAGGCAATTGGGTGGTGGAAAATACAGACTGAAACGGCGAGATACAATACCATATAGTTGCAGGATGGAAGTCTACTGACGGTATCTTCGACTGGGGTACAGGTGGCGAACCTACTACCTCAACAGCTATACGTAACTGGCAAAAAGGCAATGACGGTTATTACTATTATACAAAACCAATTGCTCCGGGCGAATCAGTCCCAAGCACTGACAAACTTTTCGAGACCTACACACTCACAGCAGCAGCTCCCGTGGCAAATGCCTTGCTCGATTTGACCATAGCCGTCCAGGCTGTTATTGCTAATGATATCACTACCATGCGCACAAATGGCTACTGGGACAATACCATAACCTACTAATACCATAAAAACACCTATTTCCTTACAACCATGTTTCCTAAACGATATACTCTCAACATACTCATCACATTCATAGCCTTTATGGTCTCTGGTGTAGTGTGTGCTCAAAAAAAACTGGATTATTTTGGCGGTGAATTGCAAAGTGGTTCATATATATTATCCAATGACATTGCGCCATATATGCCCTATAATATTCCGGCCGGCTACAATGTTGTTATAAATCTTAATGGACATACGCTCGATGGTGAGGGCACTATGCGACTCTTTGTCCTGAATCCGAATAGTACATTGAAAATAACAGGGAATGGAACCATCAAACGCGGAAATGCAGGCAACAACAACAATGGCGGTGCGATATTCTCTAATGGTGGCACTCTGACAATAGAAGGCAACGGCAACCTTGTTTTAGAAAAAAGCAAGGCTCTTAACGGTGGTGCCATTTATATGGAGGGAGGAGGAGAATGTATCATCAAGAATTGTATTATAAGGGACAACTATGCCCAAGTCAACGGTGGTGGTATATTTACAGCTGTCAAGACCACAGTTTCAGGTTCAAAGATATTAAACAATCGTGCCATGTCTTCGATAACTCCCTCTACAGCATTGGGCGACCAGAAAGGTCGAGGCGGAGGTTTTTGTTTTGCAGGCGCAAAGGCCGAGCTGATAAACACCCTTGTCCAGGGAAATGCAGCCATGATGTATGGAGGTGGCGGTCAGATAGAAAGCCACGGCACCCTGACACTCAATGATGGTTGCGAAATCATTCATAATACCAGCATTATAGGCGGAGCTGCCGGCTTGCATGTAACAGCTAACGCTATCTTCAACATGGAAGGTGGAGTGATTGGAGACAACGAAGCTCTGGGCGGTGTAGGTGGAGGCATTCACAGCAGTTATGGTTGCCAGCTAAACCTCAATAGCGGTACCATCCGCAACAACAAGGTCTGGGGCCGTGCAGGCGGTATAAATGTGAATACGGGCGTTCATCTGGTACTTAACGGAACTAATATTATAAATAATTCTGCATATAAAGGGCGGGATCTTAACTCATGTAGTGTAGTAGCCAAATCGGATGGAACATATTCCTGGAGCACTCCTGAAGGCACCGATAACGAACACACCGGTTATGGTGGTGGAGTAACGGTAGACTGTGGCACCTGCACTATGAATGCCGGCGAACTGTCTGGTAATTATGCCCAGTTGGCAGGTGGTGGTTTAAGTCTGGTAATGCTATATATTCAACCAGCCTTTTTTCATCGGGTAGAGGTTTCCAAGTTCGTCTTGAATAGGGGTACCATCAATGGCAATACAACTGACGGCAATGGTGCTGGTATATATTTTATGAGGAATATGGCACCGGAAAATTGGAGTGCATTTGCGCAAGACGAAAAAGATGAATTGACATCAACATATCCTGCAAAAGTTAATACAATCCTTAATGCAACTCCTCAGATAGTTTTAAAGGAAGGTTCTTTTGATAAAAATATTGCTCAGGAAAACGGTGGGGCAATCTATATGGAAGCTGGTACTTTTGTCGTGGATAGCACCAGTACAGTAAACCTGTTCAATAATAAGTCTGTTAATGCAAATGGAGGTTGCATATACCAGGGTGGCGGTTCGTTTGCTGTCAATGCAGAGGCTACAATGAATGTTGGAACTGAAGCAACCCCTAACACAGCGCAAAATGGTAGTGGCGGTGGTATATTCTGTGCTGGATTCTTTACCGTTAATGGCAATATCAACGTCAATGGCAATAAGGCACTGAATGGTGGTGGTGTGTGTGTCAAGAACGGTGCTGTTACCATAGCCAACGGATTGATACAAGGAAACATCGCCACTCAAATGGGCGGTGGTCTGTATGTATTTAATGACGAGGCAGAAGAGAAGGAGGCCTTATTCTCAGGAGGTACATTCAGTAATAACCGGGCAATTTTCGGAGGTGGTGCATGTATGAATGGCAAGATTGCATTATCTATGGCTGCTACCTTTGAAGATAATGAGGCATACAATGGTGGAGCTATATATATGCTCAACGGAGCAAACATGACCTTTGGAGCAGGATTGCTAAGATATAATAGTGCTGTCTATGATTACGGAACTGGTACGACACCATCAACAGCATTAGGTGCCAGTCATGCGGTTGCAGACAATCCCATCTATGGTGTGGGGGGTGGAATTTTTATGGACCTTAATACTAAATTGGCTTTTTCTGAACCAAACAAATTAGGTATTTACGACAACACTGCTTCTTTCGCCGCAGACGATATTTATGCAAACGGAAATGAAACTTACATAACACTACCTATAACCAGCACCATGGAACTTAGCGGTTTTAAGGGTTCGAAAGACCTATACTGGGTGGAGGATTATCCTACAGGCGATACAAATTACCCGGACAATACCTCCATTTTGGCTGGAGCAAGACCCTATAGCGCTATGCGTTATGATAAGGCTCTGGAAAGTGATGGAACTTTAGGTATTTTGAAAAAAGATGTCGCACACACATTGACAGATTATGCCTGCATTACCCTTGGATATGATATGGTGTTTGTAAACCTGGTCAAGAATGGGCTTTTACCCAATGATGATGTTACATTTGTATTCTACATGGTAAATAACCCCGAATCTGCTACACCAACCTATATAGAGCATTGCAGAATAATCCTGACTGGCGAGAACAGTAAGGATGTACATAAGGTTGTGGCCTTGCCATCCGGTTATTGGAAGATAGAAGAGGGGTGGGGATGGAAGTACAATGAACCTACTTTATATCAAGGAACTACTGCAGCTGATGCAGTTGACTCCAATAAATTAGACCCGAACAAAATAAGAATAAACCAAAACAGCAAGGATATTTATATTAAGAATACAGTTAAGGATACACCAAAAATAAAATCCTATGATACTCGCAAGCGCAATCTAATGCGCCCGGCATCCTGAATATAAAGAAAAGCAGGAAGAAAACGCGCCCGTTTTCTTCCTGCTTGATTATAAAAAAGATGTTGGATTACCACTCCTGTGCTACGGCATGCTCTTTGGTTGCCTTTTTAATGTCCAATGTCTGTCGGCTGAAACATGGGAAAATGTAATCCTTGCCATGTGTGGCTGTAACATTGCCGAACCATGCAGAATAGTGCTGCTTTTCCTCCTCAGGATACCAACCCATTTCCCAATTCATGTTGGGGTTGCCTCCTGACTTATAGTCTTCTTTGAAGTATTTCTTGAAATTTGAGTCGTCGTTAAAAGGATACTTCCATTCTGTACCTTGAGAGGAAGTGATTACTTTGTAATCTCCGTTCCATTTGTGGCACAGGCCAACTGCAGTGATGTATTCATTGCGATTTGTTGTACTATCAGCAAACTTCAGGCATACCCATTTCTCGTCGATTGTAGGATAGTTCATGCCCTCCTGCGAGGAATCACCGCGAGGTGTATAGTTGAACTCCTCGTATTGTTTTTTCTGCATGAATGCAATATGCTTAATGGGAATACATGATTTTTCATAGTCAAGGGCTACATACCAGAGCTGGTCGGCACCATCGGCAACAGCCAGGAAGTCGTCGCTGGAAGTTTCTACCATTTTGCCTCTTAAATCTGACTCATGGAAGTTACCATTTAGAACCAAGGGTATATAGTTGCGTACTACTCCATCAGGACCTTCGAACTGACGGTCGGTAACAGATTCGTTCTTGTGTCCGTTTTCTGCTTTTACCATCATGAAGTCGGCTACTACAAGATTGTTTTCTGTAGTGTCGGAGTGCTCTTCGGTGTATTGGTCAATATATGTTTTAAGTGCATTGCGACGATCCTCGTCGGCAGCAAGATACCATAGTGGGATAAGACAGCACATTCCGTCTGTAGGACTGTAAGAAACGATAGTCAGATTAGAGTTTTCGTCCACAATGCTGGCATCCCAACTGTCGAACTCACCAGACTCATTGCCACCGCGTACTTCAAATTTATATTCTTCCTCGCTTGTTTCCTGAAGATCTGAGTTTGAGGATTCAACACCAAGCGATAGAGTTCCGCCTTGTGTAGCCTGTGCCTGCAGATATGATTCCATCCAGTTTTTGGCCTCTTGCTGTCCTTTCTTCTTGGCAGATACAGAAAGACTAAAATCGTCGGAAGTAGAAGTGTAGTAAGATGTTGCCTTACGACGGTATAATGCCATGTATGCACCACCGAACACACCACCAGTTGTAACATGGGTGCCGTACTTGTCGAACAATGCAGATATGCCCTTATATGTATTAGGATATGCCTGGTACAGAGTGCTTGTAGGGTCGTTGAGCAAATCAATGGCGTCTTCCGACAAATAGGGGATGTATTGGTCGGGACCCACGCTCTCTTCTGTGAACTTTCCACCCAAATAATATGCAACAAACGCCTTCTTGTAGATGTCGATATGGTATTCGAATTCCTCAGCGCTGTTAGTAGATTTGCTCCAATTGTTAGAAATAGATCCGCTAAACATGGTATTATTTAACCAACTTCCTTCCTTCTGATACATGTAGGAACCCTCAATGCCAACATTGACTGAAACCGCCGATGTTACCTCGGAGTATGTGGCATCGCTAATCTCTGTGCCCTTACCTATGGGGTTGTGTGATTCCTGTACCTGGCTGTCTGCCCACAGGGTCTTTATGTCCAGAAGGTCATAACGGGGAGTGGGAAGGATGTCACCAGTAATTACATTTATACCCTTGCCTATCTGGTCGAGGTATGGATGAGGGAGTTGAACTTGCTGGGACTGAGTCTGGTTTTGGCAGACAAGATAGATGACATCAGAGTCACTTTCGTCGTCGTCGTCAGACCTTGTACCCCCAGGGAAATGCACCTTGGCGAGGAAGGCTGTCGTGTTGGACTTTTCTTTTAACTTAAGAACCAGGTATCTCTTATCCTTGCCTTGTCTTATTGACCAGTCGAATCTATCGCCCCTAAGTTCAATGTTGTCGGGAACGATAGAATTCAAGGGAATTGCAATTTCCTCTTTCAACCAGGGGTTAAAATGAAATACCTGTTTGCTCATGTCTTGAGGGTTGCTAAACTCAAAGGCAGTCACATTTTGCTCCTCGGGGAGATAAATCTCCAGATCGTTAGAGTCACAGCTTGCTGTGAGCAGCAAGGAGAACACCAACCCGCAGATGCTGTTGGATAATGAAAACTTTTTCATAAAGATTAGTATTAATGAATAAATGTTTGTTGTTCGCAAAATGCTCTCTATTCTATTGTTGTCTGCTATTCCATAAATCTGCATCTGTATGGCACGGGCAATGTCAGGTCACCGTACTGGGACATGATCCAATGATTGCCATTGTCTCCCAATGACAGACCTTGGTAGGTGTCAGGATTCGCCAGGTCCTCTTTGGTTAGGATATTCGTAGAGTGATTACTTGTATTGTCAGAAACTTCACCATCTGCCCAGTAGTATATGTTGACCATATCTGCGCCGATTTTCTTTTTGTCGACATCATAGCCATTCCAGCTCTTACCCCCAGCAAGAATGCAATCCTCGATTTCGCATTTGCCTTTGGCAGTGGTGGTTGCCTGACCATAGGAAGAATTCTCTGTTGCTTCAATGCTGCCCAAGTTCAGAGATTCGCTGATAATGCCGTATTCGTGCATCACACCTACAAAACCGCCAAGGTTGCAGTCTTGTTCTGCTTTTAATGTTCCCTGGTTGACGCATTGAGACAGTATGACGGTGTTCTGGTCAAAGTTGGTGCAAGACCATGATATGGAATTGGCCAATCCTCCCAACATACATGTATACTGAACTACGCTACCAATGATTGCTACAGTGCTACCTGCCGCAGCTCCGCCTGTGGCAACAGTGGCGACAATAGATCCAGCTATTGTCGCAGCGAATACTGTCCAATGAATTATCTCATCCACCTTCTCCGCATGGGCTATCTCGTCGGCGCGCTCACTGAGCAAATCGTTGATTTTCTGGAAGTATTCCTCGGATGTAGATTCTGCAACAGAATAATCAACCACATCCTGGTTGTACTGGGAGAAACCTCCATATATCTCATGTTCTGCACGGCTGGAGTTCAAAGTGGCCTGCATGATACTGATGTTCTGGTCGTTTAGAGAAGAGACACCATCAATATATGCGTCGTACTCGTCATTGTTCATAAACGGTTGGAGCGCGGATGTTATAGAAGAGAAACTCTCTTTGTTGATGGCGCCTTGTCGGGCAAGTGCCAGATTAAAATTAACGACGAATCGGTCCTCGCTGGAAGAACGTGTTGTACTGCGTGCTGCCGCAAGAGTCATCGCTGCTGCAAATGCATTTGAAACACTGTAGGAAAAAATCTTGTAGACAGTTGAGCCAACAAGAGGCACGCAAGCCATGATTATTCTGAACGTATCATCGCCTGTCCAATTCTTAGGGTCACCAATCTCACCGGCAATACCTCCTATGCTGGCTTCTTCCATCGTTGATGCAACAGTGCCGGTATTGGTAGAATAATGTGTAATGAAATATGTGCCAGCTAAACCAACTATACCACCGACATAGTTGCCGGTTGCATTGATATTGGCAAAATTCTGTGTACTGGTGATCGAACCCATGATGCAGTTTCCGATGATGCCGCCTACATAGTCCGTGCCGTTGACCAAACCTTTGTTGATGCTATTGTGTGTCGCACACATGGGAGATTGACCAACTATACCTGCAACGTATGATTCGCCATTGACGGATCCGCTATTCTGCACACCATATATCGTACATTGTGATTCGCCGGTAATACCACCGACAAACTTCACACCCTGGATATTGCCACGGTTCTCACAATTATATACCACAATGTCATTGTATGAGTATTCATCTTCGCTTCCGTCACCGCCAGTCATTCTGGAACTGCCGACAATGCCTGCCACACCTTCATGACCAGAGACATTGCCATAGTTGATGCTGGAGAGGACTTGTGCTGGACCAGAACCGCCTATTATGCCGCCTGCACCAATCTTTTTTGCATTCTCACCTTCGGTGCCTCCCACATTGGCCTTGATCTCACCATAGTTGCTGCAGCCGACTAGGAACAGAGAGTCGGCAGTACCTACGATACCACCGCAGGGAGCATAGTAAGAGGAAATGTTGGCCTTGTTTACACAGTCTGTAATCATGACCCTGGAACCTACGATTCCGACACCGAGTACGCCGCCCACTGCATATCCACCAGCAATTTTGTTGCTTGATGACACCTCACAGCGGTTGATGAACAGTCGCGCATGCTGCTCGACCGCACCCACAAGTCCGCCAATGCCAAGTCTGTTTGGGTCATTGTCATCGCTCCCGGAGATGGTTGAGTTCTGGACCCTGCAGTCGCTGATGTAGGTGACATCATCGAAATCCGCTCTTGTCATGGCACATCCAACAAGGGCGGCAGAACAGTAGAATCCGTCCATGTTTGCATTCTCGATGGTGAGACTGTCGATACGTGCGTTCTGCGTACAGCCAAACAGGGCTACAAAAGCGGTTGCATCGCGTTCGCTCCAGAGATTGCTGATCTTGTGGCCCTTGCCGTTATATCTACCTCTGAATGGTGTCAGGTTAGAGCAACCAATAGAGTTCCATCCATATCCGTCAGCCACCCTCCATGAGGCAAAGTCCATGTCGAGGTCACATGCTTGGGCATAGTGGTAGGTGGAGTCCAACAAACCGTTTGTGTTTGCATCGTTGGCAAGTTCGGCAAGGTTGAGAAGATGACTATAGGAAGACACTATGAAGGGGTCTGATGCAGTACCCGAACCATACATGCCCATCTCTTCGTTATAGGATGAGACCACGGCGACTTCGTCTCCAGAGACACTGACGGTACATCCCATAGCGCAGGATTCTTTGCTATCATCTTCTGTAATTGTTTCGTCAACGCTACGCATTTCCTTCTCGTTATCAACGATATCAAATCTGAATGCCAAAAGGGTGTACTTGCCATCTTTCAGACCTTTGTCCAGTGTAATCTTTGACTGGCCGTTTTCCTGGATGTGGGTAAACTCCCTCTTGAAGATAAGTCCATTGGGAGCCTTGAACAGGCATTCACCATGTGTCGCAGATAATTTTGGGCTTGAGGATTTGAAGAGAATAGTCTTTGCCATGCCCTCAAATGTATCCTGACTGCTTCCACCAGGTTCTATTTCATTGTTTTCGCATGCGATAAGGAGTGTTGCCGCAAGCAACATGAAAAATAACTTCTTCATAATTGTCATTTATTAAAATTTGGTACGCTGGAATGGATTGTTTCTGAGATATGGATAACCATCTACCATCTCCCAAACTGAATTAAAGTCAAAATTCTTGTAAGTTGAGGAACTGCCAATCTCGCCTTCGGAGAAGGAACCTGTAGCCTTCCAATCACCGCCGCTGCCTTTAAGGTAGTAGTTATCTTCGAGGTAGAGTACGCAGCTGCCTTTCCTGGTACCTATGATGGCATTGCCGTGATGCACCTTGCCAAAGTTGAGGTTGCGGTGGAGTGTGTTGTAGTGGTCGGCGAATCCGAGAATACCACCAGTGTCCTCCTCATGGTCTGAAAGGATTTCACCGCGGTTGTAACAGTCGTAGAGGCAGCAGTAGCCCTTATTTTTTCCACAATATCCCTCCTGTAGGAAACCTACAATACCGCCGACATAGTTGTCGGAATGGTCACCTTTAATGTTGCCAAAGTTTGCGCAATACTTGACAAAAGCATTATTTTTTATGCTACAACCGTCTGCGTTGTGGCCTACTTCGCCGCCGATACCGCCTATAGCCTTGTACTGGCCTGATGCAGTGATGTTGCCATGATTGGTGCAATAATATATTTCTGTTCCCTTGACCTTGGTATAGGCAGCAATGCCTCCTGCAGCATCGCTGGAAGAGCTTGCAGATGCATTGATGTCGCCAAAGTTGCCGCAATACTGTATGGTGTATCCGTTGCCATCTCTGTTTACATAAGCAACGATGCCGCCGACATCTCCAACGCCTACCAGGCTGCCAGTATTGACACAGTACTGGACTGTAAGGCTGGAACTGTTAGGTTGCAGATAGCCAACCACACCGGCTGTGCTACCTTTGCCATTGACGTTACCATAGTTGATATTGTTGTTGAGGCCAGAATAACCAAACCCTCCAGACTCAGAATATGCTTCCAATTTTCCCACTATGCCGGCGATATTGCTGCCCTCGCCAACAACACGTCCTTTGTAGACGTTGCTGGATATTTCGTCCCCAGCCTTGTATGCTAAGGCATAGCCTACGATACCGCCAACATTGGAAGTACCGTCAATGTCGGCCTTAACTGCAAAGCCGCTTATCTTACTGTTTTCTGCATAACCAGCGACACCACCCACATAGTCGCTACCATCTATTTTACCATTAAACGACAGGGTGAAGTCGTCGAAGTTGGGAAGAGCGGATTGGTGAGCGCTGTTGAAGTTGACCGCTGTTGTTGAATAAACCTCAGATCCTGATACATATCCGACTATACCGCCGGTTTTGTTGCCACCGTTAACATTCATCATGTCGGTGAACTGCTGGTTGTTAAAACGGCATACTGCATTCTCTATACTTCCACACAAACCGCCACCGATTTCACTGGATCTGACATTGGTCTTGATTATCATGGGGTTGCTGACAGTCAGCGATGTCTTGGACAAGTGGCCTATGGCGCCGCCAACTACATTCTGGCCTGAGACTAATACATAGGAGGATTCCTCGGACTGGATGGTGTTTGTGCCACTGAAGGTGATGGTTGCACTATTTGTATCTGCACCTGTAAATTCTCCGATAAATCCGCCTACATATCCATAGCCTTTGACTTGACCGCTGATCTTGGTGTTGCAGATGTCTATCTTGTTAGACGTGTTGCAATATCCTATGAGACCACCTACATATTTTCCAGTCTCGCTATCGGTTCCTGTTCCACTGCTTCCTACAGAGGTTCTTACAAGCACATTAGAAAGACTGCTTTCCTTGCACTGCTCTGCGCATCCGATAATACCGCCTACGAATTGGTTTGTGGCATAGATTATGAGCACATCCTTGTCCTGTTCAGTCATTATGTGATTGATGCTGACATCACTGATACTGAAACCAGAATTATAGGTCTTACCAACGATGGCTCCTATGTTGCTATTGCCGTTTAAGGCAAACTGGTTTGTGTTCACGGTGAACTGGCTGCACTCAAATGTGGAGTTTTCTACATATCCAACCACACCGCCAACCTTGGAGTTTGCACCATTGATAGAGAGGTTGTTGGTGATATTTGTTATTTTCTGCACACCATTATTGGCATAGCCCAATATACCGCCTATGTTTTCACCCATCTTGTCGAACGACATGCTACCGGAGATGGTGATGTTGTCAATGGTGACGTTGCCGCTTGCCGAACCTGCTACGGCACCGCAGTTCTTGTAGACATTGATGAAGGAGATGTTGCCCAAATCCAGGTTTCTGATCTCTGCGCCGTTCTTCAATTCAGTGAACAGACCTACATTGGAATGGCTGTCGTTGTTTGCACCCTGATAGGTCATGTCATTGATGCTGTTGCCGTTTCCGTCGTAGATGCCGGCAAAGCTCTCAATCTTGTTCATGCCTGTGCTGATGCTCTTCTCTTCCACATCTGTCCAGGATATGTCGCCAGTCTGCTGGAAATACACACCGGCTGCATCCGTGTCGTCCTTGTAGAGATTGTACAGTAGCATATAGAAGTCATCTGCATTGGCAATCTGGTAGGGATTCTCTTCGCTGCCATCTCCGTACTGGAAACCGGTCATGTTGTTGGCCTTGGTTATGGATGTTACAGAATTGTCGCTTACCTCAATGACATATCTGCTTGCCTCGTCTTCCTCTCCTTCCGATGCTCTGGTGTTGGCAGAGACGTTGGCTTTATATAAAGGTGTGACACACAATACATATTTTCCGTTTAGGTTGCGCTTACCTTCCGGAAATTCTATTTCAACACTTGTCTTGTTGTCTCCATTAGGAAGGAATCTTGTCCTTACAGTCATCAGGTCAGAGTTGTTCTGAGAGATGAATCGGAAATTCAACCACTTGTTAGCCATTTCGCCAGACTGGATTCTCTTAACGATAAATGGCATGACAAATTTCATTGTGAGTTTGCCGTCCTTTTGCTCAAGAGTTGTTTCGAAGGGGTTCTCATACTCCTCTTGAGAGCACGCAGATAGTAGCAAACCACACAGAAGAAGAAATAAAATTTTGTGTTTCATAAGTGTAAGTTTGATGTGTTAATATATTAACTGTTTGCTTTTGCTGACAGTAAGAAGATGGTGTTTTATGAAGTTTTACGCTTCTGTTTGTAAAGATATAGAGAACGGTGAATACGGAAAAACTATTTGCGTTGTATTTTTACAAAGGCCTGTTACAATTTTACAAAAGCAAGAAAAACAGACTTTTTTGTCAAAAACAGACTGTATTCTTACTAAGTTTTTAAAATAAGAGTAAAACTGTCTGCTATTCCATAAATATAGATCTGTATGGCCAAGGCTGACGTCAAACAAGTCAAAGCTAATTCATAGAACCTGCCTTAAAATTCGGTGCGCTGGAATGGATTGTTCCTGAGATATGGATAACCATCTATTATTTCCCAAACCGAATCAAAGTCAAACCCCCTGTAGGTTGAGGAAGTGCCGATATCGCCTTGGGAGAAGGAATCTGTAGCCTTCCAGTCTCCGCCGCTTCCTTCAAGGTAGTAGTTGTTATCAAGATATAGTATTGCGGTACCGTTCTTGCGGCAGCCTATGATGGCATTTCCGTAATGCACCTTGCCAAAGTTGATGTTGCGGTAGACGGTATTGTAGTGGTCGGCGTGTCCAAGAATGCCACCGGCGTCCTTCTCATGGTCTGACAGTATCTCACCGCGGTTGTAGCAGTCATAAAGGCAGCAGTTGCCCTTAGAGGCAGAACCCTCTTGCAGGAAGCCTACAATGCCTCCGACATGGGTGTCGGAATGGTTGCCTTGAAGGTTGCCAAAGTTGGCGCAATACTTTACATAGGCATTCTTGCTGCAGCTCACCGTGCCAGTGTTGTGGCCCACTTCGCCACCGATGCCGCCGATACCCTTGTACTGACCGGATGCAGTGATGTTGCCATGGTTGGTACAATAATATATATGTGTACCCTTGACCTTGGTGAAGGCAACGATACCTCCTACGGCATAGTCCTCGGCGCTGACAGATGCAGAGATGTCGCCAAAGTTGCCACAGTACTGGATCGTGGGGCCGTTGGCATCTCTGTTGACATAGGCAATGATGCCACCGACATCTCCAGCTGCGACCAGATTGGCAGTGTTCACGCAGTACTGGATTGTAAGAGTGGAACTGTTGGGTTGCAGATAGCCAACCACGCCAGCCGTGCTGCCTTTGCCATTGACGCTGCCATAGGTGATGTTATTCTTAAGACCTGGGTAATCGAACTCACCGGACTCAGCCCCAGCTTCTAATTTACCAGCTATGCCACCGGCATTGCTGCCCTTGCTGAGGACAGTACCATTGAAGGCATTACTGCTTATTTCATCCTCTGCCTTATTAACGAGGCTGTAGCCAACAATGCCGCCCACATTATACGAACCGGTAATATCGGCTTTAACGGCCAAACCGCTTATTCTGCTGTTTTCTGCATAACCGGCCACACCGCCTACGCAGTCGTTGCCATTTACCTTGCCATTAAACGACACCGTAAAGTCGTTGAAGTCGGGAAGAGCGGACTGATGGCCGTTGGTGAAGTTGATCTCCGCTGTTGCATAGACTTCAGAATCGGATACATATCCGGTCACACCGCCAATTTTATTGCTGCCGCTAACCATCATCGTGTCCTTGAATTGCAGTTTATTCAGATGACATACCGAATTTTCTATTCTTCCACAAAAACCGCCACCAATTTCCTGACAAAATACATCGCTGTTGATGATTACTGGGTTGTCGATAGTCAGCATTGTCTTGGACATGCCGCCAATGAGTCCGCCTACAGTCTTCTCACCGGAAACATCTACATATGAAGATTCCTCGGGCTGGATGGTGTTTGTGCCACTGAAAGTAACGATTGCACTATTTGCATCTGTTCCTGCAAGCTCTCCTATAAGTCCGCCTACATATTCATATCCTTTGATGTAGCCGCTGACCTTGGTGTCGCTGATGTCTATTTTCTCGGATGTATTGCAATATCCTATGAGACCACCTACATAAGAACCGTCAGGAGTCTTCTCTTCAGCGTTGGTGCCTGTTCCGGTGCTTCCAACCGAAGTTCTTACAAGCACATCAGAAAGGCTACTTTCACAGCACTGCTCTACGCATCCGATAACACCGCCGATACCGTGGCCCTTGGCGCAGATGATAAACACATTCTTGTATTCTTCCGTAATTATGTGATTGATGCTGATGTCACTGATTTTGAAACCTGAATCATAGATCCTGCCAACGATTCCTCCTATGTTGCTGTTGCCCTTTACGTTAAACTGGGTAGTGTTTACGTTGAACTGGCTGCACTCGAATGTTGAGTTTTGCACACAACCCACCACCCCTCCAACCTGCGAGGCAGTGCCGTTGATGGAGAGATTGTTGGTGATGTTAGTTATTTTCTGCACACCCTTGTTGGCGCAGCCCAAAATACCGCCTATGTTGGCACTTTCATTCTCAAACGACATGCTGCCTGATATGCTGATATTGTCAATGGTGATGCTTCCGCTTGACAAGCCAGCTATGGCACCGCAGTTCTTGTATACATCAGTGAAAGTGATGTTGCCCAAATTCAGGTTCTTGACCTCAGCACCGTTCTTCAGTTCTGTGAACAGACCTATATTGGAATAGTTTGAGCTGTTTCCGCCATGATAGTTCATGTCGTTGATGCAGTGCCCGTTTCCGTCGTAGATGCCGGCAAAACTCTCGATCTTGTTCATGCCGGTACTGATGCTCTTCTCTTCCACATCTGTCCAGGAGAAGTCGCCAGTCTGCAGGAAATATACACCTGCGGCATCGGTGCTGTCCTTGTAGAGGTTGTACATCAGCGTATAGAAATCATCTGCACTGGCAATCTGGTATGGATCCTCCTCGCTGCCATCGCCGTATTCAAAGCCGGTAATGTTGACGGCTTTGGTAACGGAGGTTACAGCGTTGTCTCCAACCTCAATGACATATCTGCTTGCTTCGTCTTCCTCGTTTTCCGATGCTCTGGTATTGGTAGAGCCGTTGGCTTTATATAAAGGTGTGACGCATAGCACATATTTTCCGTTCAGGTCTCGCTTGCCTTCCGGGAATTCCATTTCAACATTGGTCTTGTCGTTGCCGTCAGGAAGGAATCTTGTCCTTACTGTCATCAGATCGGAATTGTTCTGTGATATGAGTCGGAATTTTAACCACGTGTTAGCCATATCGCCCGAATGTACTCTGTTCATGACATATGGCATGACAAATTTCAGTATGAGCTTGCTGTCCTTTTGCTCAAGGGTTGACTCGTAAGGATTCTCATACTCCTCTTTAGAACACGCTGATAGTAGCAGACCTACCATAAGAAAAAAGAAAATTTTTTGTCTCATAAGTTTAAAACTTAAGTTCAACGTAATGGATTGCACAAACACAGTGTATTTGTTGAATACAAAAAACATTTATCTTTATTAAATAGGTATTCTAATTGTTTTTGGTTAAAATCATTTTTGATGTTGTTAACGGTATTCTCCAAATCCTTTCCAACGGTTGTCTCCCCGTTGTCGGGATATATGTAGAACACATCTGCCTGCTCCTGCGCTTTTCTTTCCGCAGTTCATTGAGAAGCCGCGCATCACTGCCACATTGGGCATTCCAATCGCTCTGACTGTTTTCATAGTCTCTTTTTTAGTTGTTTTTAAAAAGGTTTGTTAGTTAGTTTTATGCACTTTACCTGTGCTTTAATTGAGATTGGATTTTCTGGTCGCAAAGGTATTGCAAGGCGTGAATATGAAAAAATAATTTGCGTTGTATTTTGACAAAAGTCTATTACAAATTGACAACAATGCAATCTCATTTTTGCAACGCCTTATAGCAATTTTACAACAGCCAGTACCAATTCTGCAAAGGTTGTTGCAATTGCGCAAAAAGCATAAAAACAGCCGGCTTTTACGTTGAAGCCGGCTGTTTTTATTACTTAAACAAGTTGGTGGATTACCAATAGGTCAACGCTAATTGGTAGGACTTGCTTTGAGTTTTTCGATAAATTCAGTAGGAGTTAGTCCAGTGATCTTTTGGAAATTTCTCCATGCAGTGGAGCGTTGGCGATACCCGACATAGTTGAAAAGCTCATGAATGTCATTCTCTGGGTTGCTTTCCTGCTCGGATGTGACATAGTCAATACGGCGTTTTGTGATGTACTTAATGAAGGTGGTTCCGGTATTCTGCTTAAATGCATTTTCCACATATGTGCGATTAGAACCCAATGATTCAGACAGGGAGATCAGGCTCAGATTCGGGTCTCTCCACATTTCGTCATGATCTAATAGGTGTGTTATCCGTTCCCAGAGTCCTTTGTTTTCGGTTTCGCAACCTTGAAGCTCTTCATACTCTAATACGGCCGTTGCCGGTTCTTGTTCTTGTTCGGTTTCCTGTGTTGTTGCAACTGTGGCGTCCTTTGGTACGAGCAGACGCTCTTTCAATTCATACCAGCATACCGACAAAAAGAAAGCAAACCATACTAACTGATGGGCGAGCACAAACCAATGGGAGTGTGACATCTGTATGCAGAAATGAAGCACTCCTATGAGGCAGAAACCGGTGGCATAACGCAAGATGAACTTCTTGTCCGCACTGCTTTTCCGCCAATCGTATGGCACGAGAAAAAGCGAAAAACAGTAGAACAGCATCACAGTAAGGGTCAGCAGGCGAAACCACACATTGAATTCTCCAATATGGTTCCACAAATCCGCATAAGTGTATATGGGAGTGTATTTAATGCCAGCACACATGCCAATGAGCACCAAAGAAAGCAGAGGGGTGAGCAACAGTGCATAGACGGAACTCCTGCTTATTGTGGGGCGAATGACCTCAAGGGGATAGAAGAAGAAGGTTGCCTGTATGAGTAAGGGCACAAAAGTGTGTTCAGGTTCAAAGAAGGGCGCGTCGGTTGTTGTGGTTCCATGCCATGTGCGCACATTGAATATTAGGGTAAAGAATGCCGATAACCAACTTAATATTGCCTGAATGTGGCGGGAGTAATCGTTGGTTCCTTCACGTCGTTTCCATAATAAAATACCACAGGTTGTGAGTCCTGCGCTCATTAGCATTAATAATATAGATGATATTATCTTCATTATTTTAAGTTTCCAATACTATACATATGGGCAAAGTTAATATATTTTTAGTATAAATCGGTCTGTTTTTCAGAAAAACGACTCTTCTGCCATTATATTACCTCCTTTATTTAGCAAGCAATTGGTCCAGGAGGGTGTAGCTTGTCTGGAGCACGGCTTGTCCGTGGGCCAGACGCTTTTCCATAAAGGCTGAATCTCCACCGTGAATTATGTAGTTTCCGAAGAGGTCGTAGGAGGAAGTACCTGTCGCATCTACGAAGATATATCCCGAGGGCCATGTGCTGTAGGCAGAGGGATGGGTATAGGCTGGAGAGAAAACATTTCTGCTCCATGGATAATCGGAGTGCGATATGCCTAACTGTGCAAGTAGGGTGGCTGCCATGTCACTTTGGTTCATAATCTTGTCTACACGCACTCCTCGCTTGCGCAAAGCACCACCACACCAAATCATGGGGATATGGAAATAGTCGGGATCCTCGTAGCTGCGATGGAACATGCAACTATGGTCGGGAATGAGCACCATAAGCATATTGTCCCACACCTGCGGAATGGTCTTCAGACTGTCAACCAGACGACCAATAGCGGCATCGGTGTAGGCAAAGACATTAAGAGTGTCATTCTTCAGGGTTCGTGACGGGGCCTGGAAGGGTTCGTGGCTTGTGATGGTCTGATAGGCAATATGCCACTTTTCGTCCAGCGGTTTCCGCTTGATGAGCTGGAAGATGTGCTGTGCAGAAAGACTGTCGGGGGCGGCTGAGACAATCTTTGCACCCTTGGGAGCAAAGTGGTGCATGTCTGTCTGATGAGTATATCCCATGGCATGCAGGTACTTGTCGGCCTGCATTCCCTTCAGGTTGCCGCCATAGACATACTCTGTGGTGTATCCTGCTGATGAGAGACTTTTTGCCAATGATGGCAGTTTAGCGTATGCCTCGGGGGTAAGCATCAGACTTGTTGTAGGATAGCTGATATTGCCAGAGAAAGTGCTCACCGTACCACGGTCGGTTCGGAAACTGTTGGCATAGACATGCTCAAAGAGTATGCCTTCGCTGATGAGTTGGCTTTGCCTTGCGGTAACCCCCTTGAAACCTCCCAGTTCCTCAATAAAGATACTGCTCTGACTCTCCAACTGCACGACGAGTACATTTGGGGTGGGGGTGCGGAGCAGTGTGTCTGTAATCCCTTCGGTAGCAGAATAAAGTCCCTGGAAGTACTGGTCAGCCTCGTCCTGCTCCATTGTCTGGAACTGGTTGCATAGAGGCTTGTTCGACTCGATGCCGCTTGCCATCAGGGTGTAGTAAGGATTCTGTGTGGCATTGTTAAGCAATAGTCTGTCGCAATAATATCCACGCAGGCAGCAGTCATTGGGAATGAACCAATAGACGGATCCAAGCAGACATAGGAGAACTGTCACCAGTGCGGCCTTGCCAAGGCGTGTCCTCCATCCCTCGTTGATGGCCAGACGCTTTGGGGTTACCCAGATAAGACCGCCTCCAAGCACGGCCATAGTGCCGAGCACAAGCAAGGCACGACTGATGATGTACCACCATGTCAGGCTTGCCGTGCCTTCGCCGGGAGATGACAGATAACTGAATACGGCATAGTTGATATTGAATCCCCATGCTTCATAGAGCATTACATCTCCCCAAAATAGGAAAGCAAGCAGGAATATCTGTATCATATACCAGGGTGCAAGCACTGCTCTCAATGGGAACCTCGGTATGAAGAGAGCAAGAATGGTGACAAACCAACTGAATGCGGCAATGATGACGGACATGCTGATGTCCATAAACAATCCATGCCAAAGCACACAAAAGACGTCCGTAAGATGGAACGGACAAAGCTTGGCATTATAATATAGGAAGGAGATCTTGACAATTACCGAAAAAACGATAAACATCAATATGACCGTCAGTATGTATTTTGTGGCCTGCTTCATGTGTTTGTGGTGAACGTTTAGCGGATGAGCGGGTGAGCGGATGAGCGTTTAGCGTTTAGCGGTTAGTTTTCCGTTTTGACTTGACTTATTGTCGACCTTTGGTTCGTCGAGCCTGCTTCCACTCGGCAATTCAAACAAGTTTAACTATTGTTTTACTCCTTGTCGCTCGACATAATTTAAGTAAACTTAATTCTGTGCTCGCTCCTGCGTCGTTTGATTGCTCTCGCTTATTCGCAGCCTTCCGTTTTCCGTTTCCCGTTTTCAGTTTTCAGTTTGTGGTATTGTATCGTATGATTTCTGTATCACGGCACGAAGGTTCTTCAGTCTTTCCTCGCTGGGGCCAGGTTCGTCTGCCATTATGTAGCCCGACTGTACATCTATCATGGTCTTGCCGCTTCCGTCCACCCAAAGCGCACCTGCAGGGTAGCAACAATAGGCGAAGGGGTAGGTGTAGTTGCGGCTGAAGATGTTGCGGCTCCAGGGGAACTCCATATTGTGAGGTATGTCCATCTGACTTAGTATGGTTGCAACCATGTCGTTCTGTGCTATTATGGTGTCGTAGGTTCGTACTTTGCTTACGGCTCCTCCTACGAAGAACAGAGGCATGTGGAAGAATTCTGGTTTGTCGAACGTAAGTCCGTAGGTATGTCCGTGGTCGGCATATACGACAACCAGCAGATTGTCCCAGATGGGTGTCAGGCTCAGACTGTCCAGAAATTGCCCCACGCAATGGTCCGTGTAGGCAAAGGCATTGTGCACCTTGTTGTCAAGACGTTGGTATGGCACATCCCAAGGTTCATGGCTACTGATGGTCTGGCATGCCCAGAAGAAAGGTTTGTCTGGTCCGTTCTCTTCCTTGGTACGACGGATAAGACCAAGCATGCGGTTCATGGCAATACTGTCGTTCGCCCCCCACACATCACGCTCTTCGGGGGCAACGTCTATGTTCTCTATGTCCCACATGCGGAATCCTACCGCCTCCATGTACTTGCGCTTGTTCATGTGGTTGGAGTTTCCCCCATACATATAGTCGGCAGAGTATCCGTATTCCTTCAGAGTCTTTGCCAGGCTTGGCAGCAGGGGCAGGCACGAGTCGGTCATCATCAGTGAGGTGGTAGGGTAGGAAATGTAGCCCGACAGGGCACTGACAGTACCACGATCTGTACGGAAACTGGTGGCCCAGGCATTAGTGAAGTTCACTCCTCGCTTCATCCATTGGCAAAGTTCTGGAGTAACACCCTTTGCACCGCCAAGAGTCTCAATAAATGGCGCTCCCATACTTTCCAACTGAATGGTTAATATGTCGGGACGCTTGGTGCGCAACAGTGTGTCGGTGATGTCCTCGGTGTCTGTTGGGAAAATCTCGGCAAAGGCAAGGTCGCATTCCTCCTGTGGCATCAGGCGGAACTGCTCGCCAAGCGGTTTGCTGTAATACAGCATGGAGCGCACTAAATGGCCCACAGGATTTATGGCGGCATGGTTCAGCAGAATCTTCTCACTATGGAAAGCACAGCTTTCGTCGGCACGCTTTCCGTTAATACCCCACGACATCAGACATAGCAACAAGCCTATCAGGTAAAACGATAAGCGGTGAGCGATAAGCGGTGAGCGGTGTTTCTTTGCGGATGCAGATTTCCGTTTTGCGTTTTCACAATTCCGTTCTATTCTCTTTGGTGTTATGACGACAGAAAGGAAGGATAGCAGCAACGAAGATAGCAGTATCAGACCTATGCGTGTGACGATATAATAGACCGAAGCACTGGCACTGGCATTGCCGGGCGATGACATATAACTGAAAATGGAGGCATCAAGCAGGAACTTCCAGTTCTCGTACATAATGATTGTGGCACCTGTTGCGCACGCCATCAGAAAGACTACAACGGCATTATACGGTCCCACAATCCAGCGCAAAGGCATGGAGGGCCATTTCAGGGACAGCAAAGTTATCAGCCATACTGGCAATACTGTCATGGCAACGGTGCTTATATCCAAAGGCAGTCCATGCCAGATGGCCTGAATCATTTCCTCATACGAGAAGAACATAATGTCCCTATTGTAGGCAAGGAACTCCACCTTGCCTATGAGTGTTGCTACAAGCAGCAACGTCGTCAATGAAAGGATGTATAATGTTTGTTTCATTTTAAACGGAAATATGCGAGTAAACGAGAGCAGAAACATCGTAGGGACGCTCAACCGCTCACCGCTAATCGCCCTACTTGCGTCCGAAGTCGGCAGGTATCTCGCCCCAGTTTTCAGTGTCCCATTTCAGTATGGGCACATTCACCTGATGCGTGCGAAGCCAGTTTTCTGCTCTTGCAACAAGGTCGAGAGCCTTTTCTGTCTCGGGCGTGCGAGCCAGGGTGGTCTTGGCCTTTTTGTTCCTCACCCATGCCTGACCACTGACGCTATCGCTATAGATAGGCATACTTATGCCCTTCTGCTGCATCAGCGCCAGACCATGCACTATGGCAAGGAACTCGCCGATATTGTTAGTCCCTTGTATGGGGCCGAAGCGGAACACCTCCTTGCCACTGGGCAAGTGCACCCCACGGTATTCCATGGGGCCGGGGTTTCCGCTACAGGCGGCATCCACACAAAGGGCTTCCTTTATCTCGTTCATCTGAATTTTTACATTCTCTCGGGAACTTCAATGCCAAGCAATGACATGCCGTTCTTCACCACCTTGGCAACGGCAGAGCTCAGTGCCAGACGCACGGCCTGCTTGTCTGCATTCTCCTCGCGGAGCACGCTGAAGTCGTGATAGAACTGGTTGTATTCCTTCACCAACTCATAGCAGTAGTTTGCTATTGATGCAGGGTTATAGTCGGCACCAGCCTGACGCAAGGTGGCGGTGAAACCATTAAGGTGCTGGATGAGGCTGATTTCCTTCTCGCTCAGTTCTGTGTTGGTGGGCAGAGTCTCAGGAATAGCGATACCCTGCTCTGCTGCCTTGCGAAGGATGCTGCGGATACGAGCATAAGTGTACTGGATGAAAGGACCTGTGTTGCCATTGAAGTCAATACTCTCCTCGGGATCAAACAGCATGTTCTTTCGAGCGTCTACCTTCAGGATGAAATACTTCAGAGCACCCATACCCACGATGCGTGCTATCTCGCGTGTCTCCTCCTCGGTAATGCCCTCGAGCTTCTTGATCTTGTCCTCGGACATCTTGTATGCATCCTCTATCATGGTTGCCACCAGGTCGTCTGCATCAACAACGGTGCCCTCGCGAGACTTCATCTTGCCGTTGGGCAGTTCTACCATGCCATAGCTGAAGTGAACGAGGTCCTTGCCCCACTTGAAACCAAGCTTGTCCAAGAGGATAGAGAGTACCTGGAAGTGGTAGTTCTGTTCGTTGCCCACAACATATATCATCTTGTCGATAGGGAAGTCCTGGAAACGGAGCTTGGCTGTACCGATGTCCTGAGTCATATACACAGAAGTACCATCGCTACGGAGCAGGAGTTTCTCGTCCAAACCCTCATTGGTGAGGTCTGCCCATGCAGAACCATCCTCGCGACGATAGAAGAAACCCTTCTCCAGACCTTCCTCCACCTTCTCGCGGCCCTCCAGATATGTGTCGCTCTCGTAGTAGATCTTGTCGAAACCTACGCCAAGAGCCTTGTATGTCTCGTCGAAACCGGCATACACCCAGTCATTCATTGTCTTCCAGAGGCCACGTACCTCAGGATCGTTCTGCTCCCAACGCACCAGCATCTCGTGAGCCTCCTTGATGAGAGGAGCCTCCTGCTTGGCCTTCTCCTCGTCCATACCCTCGGCAACCAACTGCTTCACCTCCTCACGATAGTGCTTGTCGAAAGCAACATAATAGTCGCCAATCAGGTGGTCACCCTTCTTGCCGCTTGTTTCGGGAGTTTCGCCATTGCCATACTTCTGCCATGCCAGCATGCTCTTGCAGATGTGTATGCCACGGTCGTTCACGATGTTGGTCTTCACCACACGGTTGCCGTTGGCTTCCATTACCTGTGCCAGTGCCCAACCCAGCAGGTTATTGCGCACATGACCCAGATGCAGGGGTTTGTTGGTATTGGGACTTGAATACTCAATCATCACCAATGGAGACTCATCGGTAACAGGCACGAAACCAAACTTGGGGTTATGCTCTATTTCCTCCAAAAGCTTAATCCACTGCTCTGCAGCAATTGAAAGGTTCAGGAACCCCTTTACCACGTTGAATTTGCTGATGAGTTCGGGGCACTTTTCTGTCAGGTATGCGCCCAAATCCTGGGCAGTAGCCTCAGGAGCCTTCTTGCTGGTCTTGAGCAAGGGGAATACCACAAGGGTAAGCTCGCCCTCAAACTCGGGACGAGTCTCCTGCAACTGTATCATCTTCTCTGGTACCTCAGCACCATAGAGTTCCTTCACGCCGCTCAATGCTGCGGCGATAATCTTTTCTTGTATGCTCATTTTTAATGTTTTTATTTCTATTACGGCGGTAAATTTTACGGCGGTAACAAAGTTAGCGAGATTCTGCGTAATACGCAAATTTTTAATCACCTTTCGTGATTAAAAAAGAGGAGAATGCTTTGGGCAATCTCCTCCTTGTGCAGTTACTTCTGTTAACCAGAAGACCGGATGATGCATTACTTACGCAGACCCAGAGCCTTAACAATAGCACGGTAGCGGTTGATGTCGCGCTTCTTCAGATAGTTCAGAAGGGCACGACGCTTACCTACGAGACCAGTCAGGGCACGCTCGGTGCTGTGGTCCTTACGGTTCTGCTTCATGTGCTCGGTGAGGTTCTTGATGCGGAATGAGAACAATGCAATCTGGCTCTCAGCGCTACCAGTGTCTGTAGCACCCTTGCCATAGGTGGTGAAGAGCTCGGTCTTCTTCTCTGAATTCAAATACATAGTTTTGTTGAATTTTGAATTGTGTAACTTGTTTGCCGTGCAGCTTCCATACATTCGGGCACTGCCTCCGGTCAAATGCGGGTGCAAAGGTATGAAAAAGTGCTGAATATGATGCATGTGCGCGAAAGTTTTTTCGTTAAATGCCTTAATTTGTGCATTTGACAACCTTAAAAACGGCCATGTTGCTATTTTTCTGTATCTTTGTGCGCGTTTAGGTAGTAAGATTGTATACTGAAAAAGACATAGACATGCAGAATATCCGTAACATAGCGATAATCGCACACGTAGACCATGGCAAGACCACTCTGGTGGACAAGATGCTGTTGGCAGGCAATCTGTTTCGTGACAACCAGCAGTCAGGCGAACTGATGCTGGACAACAACGAACTGGAACGTGAGCGTGGTATAACCATCCTGTCCAAGAACGTGTCCATCATGTATCGCGACACAAAAATCAACATCATCGACACTCCGGGTCACTCCGACTTCGGTGGCGAGGTGGAGCGTGTACTGAACATGGCAGACGGATGTATCCTCCTGGTGGATGCTTTCGAAGGTCCCATGCCTCAGACACGTTTTGTATTGCAGAAGGCTCTGGAGATAGGTCTGAAGCCCCTTGTGGTGGTTAATAAGGTGGACAAACCCAATTGTCGCCCCGAGGAGGTTTACGAAATGGTATTCGACCTGATGTGCGACCTCAATGCTACGGAGGAGCAGTTGGACTTCCCCGTGATCTATGGTTCGGCAAAGAACAACTGGATGGGCGAGGACTGGAGTGCTCCCACCGAGGATATCACCTACCTTCTCGACCAGATTCTGGAGCATGTGCCTGCACCCCAGCAGCTGGAGGGCACGCCGCAGATGCTTATTACCAGTCTGGACTACTCCAACTACACCGGCCGCATAGCTGTAGGTCGTGTGCACAGAGGAACTCTTCGCGAGGGTATGAACGTTACCATCATGCACCGCGACGGAAGCAAGGAACGTACTAAGATCAAGGAGGTGCACACCTTTACCGGTATGGGCCGCAAGAAGACCGAGGAAGCAAGCAGTGGCGACATCTGTGCCTTGGTGGGTCTGGAGCGTTTCGAGATTGGCGATACCATCTGCGATTACGAAAACCCCGAGGCTCTGCCCAGCATCAGCATCGACGAACCCACCATGTCCATGCTCTTTACCATCAACGACTCTCCCTTCTTCGGCAAGGAGGGCAAGTTCTGTACCAGCCGACACATACAGGAGCGTCTGGACAAGGAGCTGGAGAAGAACCTGGCACTGCGTGTCTCTACCGTGGAAGGATATACCGACCGCTGGATTGTGAGCGGACGCGGTGTGCTGCATCTTTCCGTATTGGTCGAGACCATGCGTCGCGAGGGATATGAGTTGCAGGTGGGTCAGCCACAGGTTATTTACAAGGAAATAGACGGTGTGAAGTGCGAACCCATCGAGGAGCTGACTATCAACGTGCCCGAGGAGTTCAGCAGCAAGATGATAGACATGGTTACACGCCGCAAGGGCGAGATGACCAGTATGGAAAGTCAGGGCGACCGTGTGAACATTGAGTTCAACATACCTTCCCGTGGCATCATCGGTCTGCGTACCAATGTTCTCACCGCCTCTCAGGGTGAGGCCATCATGGCACATCGTTTCAAGGAGTACCAGCCTTTCAAGGGCGAGATAAACCGTCGCATCAACGGCTCGCTCATCTCCCTGGAGAGCGGCAATGCCTATGCCTATGCCATAGACCACCTGCAGGATCGTGGCAAGTTCTTCATCGAACCCCAGGACCAGGTGTATGCAGGTCAGGTTATCGGCGAGCATGTTCACGACATAGACCTTGTCATCAACGTGTGCAAGGCCAAACAGCTGACCAACGTCCGTGCCAGCGGTACCGACGAGAAGGCCCGTATCATCCCGGCCACCATCTTCTCCCTCGAGGAGGCTTTGGAATACATCAAGGCAGACGAATATGTTGAGGTAACTCCCCAGTCAATGCGCATGCGCAAGGTTATCCTCGACCATCTGGAAAGAAAACGCGCAGGACGTTGAACTAAAACTGAGAAAGGAGAAATTCAGAGTATTCCGAGTATTCCTGATACTCCGAAAACTTCGTGAAATTAAAAGCGATGAAAAACTACAAGAAATACTTAATCGAAGTTGGTGTTGTGGCATTGTTTGCCATCATCAGCATGGCCTATTTCTGGGAACCTGTCATGGATGGCAAGGTGCTCTCGGGGCACGACCATACCGGTGCAGTGGGTGCTGGCAAGGAACTCAATGAGTACTATGAGAAGCACAATGGCGAGCGTACCCGTTGGACCAACTCGCTGTTCTCAGGTATGCCAACATACCAGATGGCACCGGCCTATGACAGTACCGACTCGTTATCAGAACTGAAACAACTCTACAGTCTGTACCTGCCCACTGTGGCTTCCTATGTGTTCATTATGCTTCTGGGCTTCTACATCATGCTCAGGTGCTTCAATTTCAAGGTGTGGATGGCTGCCCTCGGTGCAGTGCTGTGGGCCTTCTCCAGCTACTACTTCATTATCATTGCAGCAGGACACATCTGGAAACTCTACACTCTGGCGTTCATTCCTCCCACCATTGGTGGTATGGCGTTGTGCTACAGGGGCAAGCGCGGTTGGGGCATAGTCGTGAGCGCTCTGTTCATGGCGTTGCAGATAGTTTCCAACCATGTGCAGATGACCTACTATTTCCTCCTGCCCATCTTTGCCTTGTCCATAGGCTGGTTGCTCTCGGACCTGAGCCGCAAGGGTGTGCAGCGTTGGCTGAAGGGTAGTTTTGCCTTTACCGTTGGTTGTCTGTTGGGTGTGGCCATCAACCTGTCCAATCTTTATCACACATGGGAATACAGCAAGGAAACCATGCGTGGCAAGACAGAACTGACGCATAAGACCAAGGATGCTGCCGACCAGACTTCAAGCGGATTGGAGCGTAGCTACATCACCGCCTGGAGTTACGGCATTGGCGAGACATGGACTTTGCTTGTCCCCAACACCAAGGGTGGTGCAAGTATGCCACTGTCGCAGAGCGAGACTGCCATGTCCAAGGCCGACAGCCAGTATCGTCCTCTGTACGCCCAGTTGGGTCAGTATTGGGGCGAGCAACCCGGTACCAGCGGACCTGTGTATGTGGGTGCATTCGTGTGCATGCTCTTTGTCCTGTCCCTGCTTATAGTGCGCGGACCTGTATGTTGGGCTTTGCTGTTTGCCACCATGCTGTCCATAGCATTGTCGTGGGGTAAGAACTTTATGGGACTTACCGACTTCTTCCTCGACTATGTGCCCATGTACGACAAGTTCCGTACTGTTGCATCAATACTGGTTATAGCGGAATTTACCATTCCTCTTATGGCCATGCTGGCACTGAAGAAGTTTGTGGAAGACCCCTCATGCGTGCACGTGCGCATACGTATTATAAATAAGGAGGTAAATGCCCTTTGGCTCAGTTTTGTCATCACTGGCGGTATATGTTTCCTGTTCTGGCTCATGCCCGACGCCTTCTTCGGCAACTATATCTCCTCCAGTGAGTACAACGGTATCCAGGGTCTGGTCAGCGCAGGTTATGTGGACCAGCAGTATGTGAACGGTCTGTTTGACAATCTCAGCGAGATGCGCCGTCATGTCTTCTCCATGGATGCCATGCGCTCCTTCTGGTTCATTGCTATCGGAACAGCATTCATGGTATTGCATTATTATGGTAAGCTGAAGGCCGTGCCCATGACACTGTTCATCACAGTGTTGTGCTTGGTTGACATGTGGGCTGTAAACAAGCGCTATCTCAACGATGGCATGTTTGTCGCTCCCCGTCCAGTGGAGCAGAATTTCCAGCGCACCCATGCCGACGAGATGATTCTTCTGGATCCCAATCTCTACTACCGTACCCTGGACATGACGGTAAGCACCTTCAACAGCAACGATGCCTCGTATTGGCACAAGAGCATTGGCGGTTATCATGCGGCCAAGTTGCGTCGTTACCAGGAGGTGATAGAGGCACACATCAGCCCCGAGATGTCTCGCCTGCAGAAGGCTGCGATGGACACTGGCGGAGACCTGCTCAGGGTGAATGGCGACAGCATCTTCCCTGTGCTCAATATGCTCAACATGAGATAT
>JAFYVX010000203.1 GCA_017558255.1 Bacteroidaceae bacterium | reverse complement strand
CCTATGAACGACCCAAAGATTGCCATCTGTGTTTATGTAGAGAACGGTATATGGGGAGCCACGTTTGGAGTTCCGATAGGTGCCCTGATGATGGAACAGTACCTTACAGGCGGCTTGTCGCCAGAGAGTGAAGAGAAAGCGAAGACATTTGAAGAACGACACCTAATACAGATAGACGATGGCTTCATCAAGCAAGAGAAATAAGGAACAGAGCATACTCCGCAATTTAGACTGGTTCACATTGTTCATCTTCGTGGCGCTTGTTGCCATGGGGTGGATGAGTGTATGCGGCGCCAGTTATGATTTCGAACAAGGGTCACAGCTGCTCGACTTCTCTTCCCGTAGCGGCATGCAGATGGTGTGGATTGTTACCTCGCTGATGCTTGGCGGCTTGATACTGTGTGTTGATGACCGTTTGGTGGAGAGCCTTTCCTATATTATATATATAGCGTTTCTTGCACTGTTGTTTGTTACGCCCATGCTTGCTCACGACATCAAGGGCAGTTTGTCGTGGATCAAGATAGGCAGTTTCAGTATCCAGCCTGCAGAGTTTGCCAAGTTTGCCACGGCCCTTTGTGTCGCCAAGGTGATAAGTTCGTTCAATCTGGACCTTTCCCGTTGGCGTGATCTCATCATCTGTTCAGTCCTTGTGCTTCTGCCCATGGGACTCATCATCATGCAGAAGGAGACTGGCTCAGCTCTGGTATACCTGGCGTTCTTTTTGATGTTCTACCGCGAAGGAATGGCAGGCAGCATCCTTTTTGCCGGTGCTGCTGCTGTATTCTACTTTGTGGTGGGTGTGCGCTATGCCGAAGTACCCTTGTGGGAGATACCCCAGATCAGTACAGGCGAGTTTCTTGTTCTGGCTGCTATACACATATTCTCGTCCTGCATGATGTGGGTATATACATCCTTGCGCAAGCCGTTCCTTCAGGTTCTGCTCTTTGGTATGGGAGCATATGTCCTGGCAGTCCTGTATGCCAAGTACCTCATTCCATTCAATGCCTCGTGGGTTTTGTGGATAGTGCTGGCAGCAACCATTTCCTACCTTCTGTACCTTGCTGTTCGCAAGCAGTTGTGGTCATATGCCCTCATAGCTCTTTTTGCTATAGGAAGCACAGGTTTCTTCTATTCGGTGAACTATGTTCTCAACGATGTCCTGCAACCACACCAACAGACACGTATCCGTGTGCTTTTGGGACTGGAGGATGATCCCAAGGGAGCAGGATACAATGTCATCCAGGCCAAGATAGCCATAGGTTCGGGCGGACTTAAAGGAAAGGGTTTCCTCAATGGCACACAGACCAAACTGAAGTATGTGCCAGAGCAGGACACCGACTTCATCTTCTGTACCATAGGCGAGGAGCAGGGTTTTGTGGGCAGTGCTTTGGTGCTGGTCCTTTTCCTGGTCTTTATCCTCCGGTTGATGCACCTTGCAGAGCGACAGCCACTCCGGTTTGGCCGCATCTTCGGGTATTGTGTGCTAAGCATATTCCTGTTCCACGTGTTCATCAATGTGGGTATGGTGCTGGGTCTCACCCCCGTCATCGGCATTCCTTTGCCCTTCTTCAGTTATGGCGGTTCATCCCTCTGGGGCTTCACCATTCTGCTCTTCGTATTCCTCAGGATTGATGCAGCACGCAACAGGCTGCAGCACTAAGGCGGAAAATAACAAAGTGAGGACCATCATCGGATGGTCCTCACTTTTATTCCTATGTCTGTGATGTGCGGTAGCACTTCGCGCGACATGATGTGGTATATCTTCATCTGGCCTTTCTGCCCTTCCTTCAGGAGCAATGTCGAGTCGCTGTGGCTGTAGCATCTTAGTGTAACTCCCTTCTCGTTATAGGTTGATGGGCTGCCTGCTGTTTCTATACATATTGTGTCCTTGTATGCCATTAGCGGAGCTTGCAACGTCAGTTCGCGGACAACGTATAGTTTTTGGTATTGAAAGGGACATACAGTTCGTATTTCTGTTTCAACGGCATGCCGTCCTTCTGAGGTTGCGGCAGGCAGGTCAAAGGTGGCGGTATCGTTCCTGTACCATCCATCCTTGCCGATATGTACGAACTGGTGTTGCAGAGTGTTGCCAATGCAACTACTCGTCAGCACTGGGAGTATTGTCAGTATTGCCCTGACTATTGTCTTTGGCACTGTTCTTCTGCTCGTCATTGCGCTTGTTCGTCTTCTTTTTCTTCTTTTTCTTGCTAGCCAGCTGGGCATCAAAGCGGCTCAGGTCCTCCTGGGTGGCAAGGTCAACAGGACGCACCTTCTCCTTGTTGGCATCCTTGGCAAGGGCAACGGGGTTCTCGCCTCTCTTGTTCTGTGCTATAATCTCCATAGCGCGTTCGGCAGTAATGGTGGTGATGTTGGCGGCAAAATGCTTGTCGGTGGAGTAGGACACCAGTCCTGCCAGGATGTCGGCCTTGAAAAAGAACCATTCGCCCTCCTGTGTGCTGAGCACGATATCCCTGTGGGGCAGTTTGCGTCCTGCTTCCATGTACTGGTCCACTTCATAGTTCATGCAGCACTTGAGCTTGGCGCACTGGCCAGCCAGTTTTTGCGGGTTGAGCGACAGGTTCTGGAAACGTGCGGCTGCAGTACCCACGCTGGTGAAGTTCTTCATCCATGTGGAGCAGCACAACTCTCGGCCACAGGGACCGAAACCGCCTATTCGTCCTGCCTCCTGTCGGGCACCAATCTGCTTCATCTCTATCCTCACGTGGAACACCTCTGCCAGGACCTTGATGAGCTGGCGGAAGTCCACACGTCCGTCGGCAATGTAGTAGAAAATGGCCTTGTTGCCGTCGCCCTGGTATTCCACGTCGCCTATCTTCATCTCCAGTCCCAGGTCCTTGGCAATCTGGCGCGACTCTATCATGGTCTGGTGTTCGCGTGCTTTCGCCTGCTCGTACTTTTCCATGTCGCCCTCTTTTGCCAGGCGGTACACGCGCTTTATCTCTTCCTCGCTTTTCAGGTTGGCCTTCTT
>JAFYVX010000202.1 GCA_017558255.1 Bacteroidaceae bacterium | reverse complement strand
CTTCATAGATGCTGACAAAAGGGAGTATGTGGAATACTACGAAATGATTCTGCCACGCCTGCGGCCAGGAGGCTATATACTGGCAGACAACACGCTGTGGTACGGGCGCATAACCGAGCAGGCTCGAGAAAGCGACCTCCAGACATTGGGTTTGCAGAAGTTCAACGACCTTGTGGCCGCCGACAGCAGGGTGGAGAAGGTGATTCTGCCCCTAAGAGACGGATTGACGATTATCAGAAAGAAATAATACATTATATAATATATGGAAACTACAAGACAACAGAAGATAGCACGATTGATACAGAAGGAACTGAGCGACATGTTCCAGAAGCAGACTGCCGGCATGCGTGGTGTGCTGGTGAGTGTAAGTGCCTGCCGCATCAGTCCAGACATGAGCATCTGTCGTGCATACTTGAGCGTATTCCCCAGCGACAAGGCTGAGGAAATTGTAAGCAACATCAATGCCAACGTTAAGTCTGTGCGCTACGAACTGGGCAATCGCGTCCGCCTTCAATTGCGTATCATACCCGAACTGAAATTCTTCGTGGACGACAGCCTTGACTATGACGAGCGCATAGGCGAACTGCTTAAGTAACACATACTCTTCCGCATTCCATCATGCTTGCAAAAGTCTATAGTGCATCGGTTCAGGGACTGGAAGCCCAGCAGGTGACCATCGAAGTGAACAGCTCGCGAGGCATACGCTTTGTGCTCGTGGGGTTGCCGGACAATGCCGTTAAGGAAAGCCATGAGCGCATAACGGCGGCTCTGGAAAACAGCGGTTTCCCATTCCCGTGCAAGCAGATTACCGTTAACCTTGCCCCTGCCAATGTGCGTAAGGTGGGAAGCGGTTTCGACCTGCCAATAGCCATTGGCATACTGGCCACGGCAGAGAAGGTGGACAGTACGCGTTTGGACCGGATTATGATGGTGGGCGAACTGAGTCTTGACGGTTCCCTGCAGCCCATCTGTGGAGCCCTGCCTATTGCCATCAAGGCACGCGCCCTTGGCTATGAGTCCCTGTTCGTGCCCGTGCAGAACATCCAGGAGGCTGCTGTGGTGGACAAACTTCAGGTCTATGGCGTCAGCAACCTTTCCGAGGTAGTAGGATTCCTGAACGGTACCCACCATCTTGAACCAGTCCAGATAGACACACGCAAGGACTTTTATGACCGCCAGTCGCATTTCGACCTTGACTTTGCCGACGTCAAGGGGCAGGAAAGTGTGAAGCGTGCCATTGAGGTGGCAGCAGCAGGCGGCCACAATCTCATAATGATAGGTCCTCCGGGTAGTGGCAAGAGCATGATGGCAAAGCGACTGCCGAGTATCCTGCCTCCTCTGACCTTGCAGGAGAGTCTGGAGACCACACAGATACATAGCGTGGCAGGTAAACTCCAGGTCCCTCCTGTCGGTGCCGATGGAGTTCGTCATTGCTCGCTCATTGCCACACGACCTTTCCGTAGTCCTCATCATACCATCAGCCAGACTGCCCTTGTAGGTGGCGGTTCCAATCCGCAACCGGGCGAGATTTCATTGGCGCATAATGGTGTGCTCTTTGCCGACGAGTTGCCGGAATTCCAACGCCAGGCCTTGGAGGTCTTGCGCCAACCATTGGAGGACCGCCACATCACCGTCAGCCGCATACAAGGTACAGTAGACTATCCCTGCAACTTTATGTTCGTGGCATCCATGAACCCCTGTCCCTGTGGCTATTATAATCATCCCACCAAGGCATGCGTCTGTACCCCTGGACAGATATCACGCTACCTGAACAAGATCAGTGGTCCGCTACTTGACCGCATAGACATACAGTGTGAGATTTTGCCACTCTCCTTCCAGGAAATCTCTACGGCAGCACCAGGAGAACCCAGTTCGGTAATCCGCGAACGTGTCCTGCGTGCCCGTGACATCCAGGCTAAGCGTTTCACCTCCATTCAAGGCGTACACTGCAATGCCCAGATGACAGAGAAGCATCTGCGCGAATACTGCACTCTTGATGCCGAGAGCAGCGAACTTCTGCGCATGGCCATGGAACGTCTGCAACTTTCCGCCCGCGCCTACAGCCGTATCCTGAAGGTTGCCCGCACCATTGCCGACCTGGATGGAAGTGAAAGCATACAGAGCCACCATGTTGCCGAAGCCATAGGTTACCGCAACCTTGATAGAAGCGACTGGGCGGAAAGAAGAGGGTAGAACCATTAATATATATAGTTATGGCACACATTCACATCAAATTGAACGTTTCGGAGTGGGATATCGGTGGTAAGAGCGATACTACGTCCTACGTTTTGGACAGTGAGGTTACACAGGTGGGCGAGGAACTCGTCGTTAACAAGGTCTTTCCCAAACGATATACATTCATCGTCAGGGAAATCTCCGATGCGGAGATATGCCTGAGTTGTGAATGCCCTCCCCAGTATGTGCATCTGAAAAAGGGTGAACCTTATTATGCAGAGTACAACATTGAAGGTTATGAAGACCACGAAGGGTGCGTCTGGAACGGGGAGGATGAGTACCTGACTATAGAGTGGCAGTAGGTGAATCCGTTTTTCATAGCGGTGCTAAGAGCAAAAAAGACACAAACTCCTTTGCAGTAAAACGAAAAAAGCGTAAATTTGCTATCGGAAATAATGTATAACTAATCCAAAAAGACATTACACAATGAAAGCATTAGTAAAGAAACTGCCCGAGAAGGGCATTTGGATGGAAGAAGTGCCCATGCCCGAGGTTGGCGTGAACGACGTACTTATCAAGATCAAGAAGACTGCTATCTGTGGTACAGACTTGCATATCTACAAATGGGACGAGTGGAGCCAGAAGACCATCAAGACCCCAATGACCATTGGTCACGAGTATGTGGGTGTTGTTGAGCAGGTTGGTCCCGGTGTGCGCAACATCAAGGTTGGCGACCGTGTTACAGGTGAAGGTCACATCGCTTGCGGTCATTGTCGTAACTGCCGCCGTGGCTTGCAACACATCTGCGAGAACAGCATCGGTGTAGGTGTTAATCGCGATGGTGCCTTTGCAGAATATCTCTCTATCCCTGAGAGCAACGTGGTTAAACTGGACGAGCGCATCAGCGACGATATGGCTGCAATCATGGATCCCTTTGGCAACGCCACCCACACAGCCCTGTCATTCCCTCTGTTGGGCGAGGACGTTCTCATCACAGGTGCAGGTCTGATCGGTACCATGGCTACTGCCATTGCCAAGTTTGCCGGTGCCAAGAACATCGTTGTTACCGACCTGAGCGACTATCGTCTGGACATTGCCAAGAAGATGGGTGCTACCTGCACCGTCAACGCTTCTAAGGGCGAAACCGTGGCACAGGCTATGGAGAAGCTCGGCATCCGTGGCTTCGACGTAGGTCTGGAAATGTCTGGTTCACCCATCGCTTTCCGCGACATGGTTGCCAACATGTACAACGGTTCCAAGATTGCCCAGTTGGGTATCCTGCCTCCCTCTACTACAGTTGACTGGAGCGAGATTATCTTCAAGGCTCTTACCATCAAGGGTATCTATGGCCGCGAGATGTGGGAGACCTGGTACAAGATGGAGCAGATGCTCATCTCTGGTCTCGACCTGAGTCCCGTCATCACACACCGCTTCCCCATTGCCGAGTTCCAGAAGGGCTTCGACATCATGGAATCTGGTCAGTGCGGTAAGGTGGTTCTGGAGTGGGACTAATTTTCCCGAAATTTAAATAAACAGGAATGTCTTCTGCAATTCTAAAAAGATATTGTGGGAGACATTCCTGAGTTTTTATACACCACGGCATAAATCTGTGACATTACGATCATGAAGCAATTAGAGAACCTTCAAAATATAGTTAAGACCTTCTTAGGTAAGGTTGCATATTTCATTTCGCTCGTATGGTTTCTAATCCCGGTGGCTACCTATTATAGTCTCAAGAAAACGGTGCTCTACTTAGAAGATGCCCCAGCTAAGGCAGATTTCTATCTGAACATGTATTTTTTCACATTACTTCTGTTCATCATTGCCGGCATATGCTTGATTTACAGACGCAAATCCGTCCAGTTGTGCATTGCTGCCTTCATTGGAGTGCTCATGCTTATTGTTACGTTCTTCCTGAGTTTCGCCGTAATGTCTGCCCCCACAGGTTTTGCCCAGGAACACCCCATTCCAGAAGGATTGGAATATCACACGCCTTTGAATAGGGACGCAAACCTGGAAGAAGGCGTCTGCGAGTCCGACTCCACAACATACCTCCAAATCCGTAATGAAAACCAAGGAGGCGGAGGCATATACGAGTACTCTTTCTTCTACCCACAACTGCCTGAAGGTTCCATATTCCTGCGTTGCTATGAAGTTACGGAGAACCTTCCCTTGTCGGAGGACCGTATAAAGAAGGCCAGTATGCAGGAGACAAAGGGTTCAAACCATATCGCCTGCCACGTAAATTGCAAAAGATTTACAATATACGAAGGAGATTGGGGAGAATACTATGCAGCAAGGATAGAGGTGTGGTTCAAGGACACCAAAGGAAGGGAGAGGAAACTCCTGGAGAAAATCTATGCTGTGGAGGGCTGGATGAGATAAAGCACTCTTACCTTTTCTTTCCCTGCATCACTATCAGCGGCACAAGCATCTCCTCCATGCTGATACCACCATGCTGGAAGGTGTCGCGATAGTATTGCACATAGTAGTTGTAGTTGTTGGGATATGCCAGAAAGTCCTGGTTCTGCGCAAAGATGTATGCCGTGCTGATGTTTGGCGTCGGCAGACCCGCCTTGTGAGGGTCGCGTATCTCAAAGACCTCCTTGGCATTGTAGGCAAGGTTCTTGCCCAACTTGTATCGCAGGTTTGTGTTGGTGTTCTTGTCGCCGACAACCTTTACCGGGTTGTTGGCACGCACGGAGCCGTGGTCGGTGGTAAGCACAATGCGGCAGTCGGTGGAAGCAAGGAAGCGGAACAGGTCGGAAACGGCAGAATGTCGGAACCAGCTTTGCGTGATACTGCGGTATGCAGCCTCGCTGTTGGCAAGTTCGCGCACCATGCGGCTTTCCGTTCGGGCATGACTGAGCATATCTATGAAGTTGAGCACCACTATGTTCAGATCGTTGTGCATAATGGAGGGCAACTGCTGCACAAACTTCTCGGCGCCTACGGACTCATTTATCTTATGGTATGAAAAACTGTTGCGACGGCGGAAACGTTCCATTTGGGTCTGCACCATGGGGGATTCATTCAGGTTCTTGCCCTGCTCCGAGTCTTCGTCCACCCACAGCTCGGGGAACATTGCCTCTATCTCTATGGGCATAAGTCCAGAGAAAATAGCATTTCGGGCATACTGTGTCGCCGTGGGCAGTATGCTGCAATACATGCTCTCCTCCACGTTGAACAGTTCTGCCATCTCGGGTTGCAGCATCTTCCACTGGTCCCAGCGGAAGTTATCTATTACGACGAAGAAAACCTTCTCCCCCTTGTCCAGTGCAGGAAATATCTGTGTCTTGAAAATGTCCGGACTCATCAGCGGGCGTTCCTCGTCCTGCTCGTGCCGCACCAGTGTCTCCATCCACTTCATATAGTTCTTGCGTACAAACTTGCAGAACTCGATGTTGGCATCGCGCTTCTGCATGGCAAGCATTTCCTTCATGTCTCCTGCCACGTCCTGAAGTTCCAGTTCCCAACGCACCAGTGTACGGTACACCTCCATCCAGTCGTGCATGGTCAGCGAATCGTTTATCTGCATGGTCAGTCTGCCAAAGTTCTGCTGGTAGGCAGTCTGTGTGGCCTCACTGACTATTTCACGACTGTGTATGTTCTTCTTCAGCGACAGCAGTATCTGTGTCGGATTGACCGGTTTTATGAGGTAGTCGGATATCTTGGCACCGATAGCCTGGTTCATGATATCCTCCTCCTCGCTTTTCGTAACCATTACCACAGGCAGGGTAGGGTGCATGTCCTTTATGCGTGACAGTGTTTCCAGTCCGCTGAGGCCAGGCATATTCTCGTCCAGCAGTATTAGGTCATAGTTGTCCTTCTGACACATGTCCAGTGCGTCATAACCATTACTTGCTGTATCCACACCATACCCCTTCTTTTCCAGGAAAAGGATATGTGCCTTAAGGAGATCGATCTCGTCGTCTACCCACAAAAGTTTGTATGCCATGTTTGGTTAGGTTTAGAGTATAGATGACAGATAACAGATGAAAGAGCAAAGTTGAAAGATGGAAGAACCGCTCACCGTTAGTAGTTTTCCGTTTTCCGTTTTCACTTTTCTGTTCGACAAACCGCTCCCCGTTCACCGCTCATCGCTCCCCGCTCCCCGTTTATAACCCGAAGGGGAAGTCTTCATCTTCCTGTGTCTCGTCTTCCTCTGGTGAAGAGTTTTCATCAGTATCTGTTGTATAGTCAATTTCGTCCTCGCCACGGATGAGTGTTCCGTCGTCTATGCGCAGTTCTTCGGGAATCTGCATTGGCGGGAATCGTTCTTCATAGAACCTGCTGTAATCCTCAAAGCTGAACTTTGACCCCAGCAGGTTGAGGTTCTCCTCCAGTATCAGCAGCGAACGTATTCCTTCCAATACTGTTGCCATGTGCCTGTCAGAGTATAGTTTTTGTGCATAGGCGTGTACCTCCTCGTAACTGAGGAAACCCTTCACCGCCAGCATGCTTATATCGCCCAGGTCGCTTATTTCCAGTTCGAAGTTGCGCACCATAAAGGATGTGAAGTTATATCGTGCCACCTCAAACAGCAGCTGGTCCTCGTTCAAAGCACCCTTGGGATATGCCAGTACGAACAGGAAGTTGCCCAGGCGGTCGGCTCTCAGTGTATCGGCGCCGGCAGTACTGTCCGATGCGGCGCCGCTGCCTCTTCTTGCCCAGATGTCGCTGGCATCCCATCGTTCGCCGTTCAGCAGGCGTCCCTCGCTAACTCCCTTCATTATCTCCGCTGCCAGTTTGCCAATCTCCTCCGAAGAATACTTCTCCGTCAGTTTTTTCAGTGAGGTCAGGAACCCGTCCCTGTCGCCCGAGTACAGTTGGCTCATTGCATGCACGAACATGAAGCGTGCCCTGTGTTTGCCATTGGGATAGTTCTCGGCAGAGAAGGCATATCCCTCCTTCACATGCTCGTAATCGTCTCTCATGTAGGCATTGTATGCATCGGCATAGATGGAGTCCTCAAGGTGGCGTCCTCCACGGGCAATGAGTTCGTATTTGGGGTTTCCCAGCAGTTGGGCATAGGCATTGTCGGTGAACTCCTCCACCACCCTCTGACGGAATTGTGCCGACTCGTCGTCCATCCCCAGTCGTCCGCATATCAGGAATAGATGGTAGCATGCATCCCCAACCTTCTCGTGCTCGGGATAGTCACCAATGAATCTTAGCAGCGTCTTGCGTGCCAACTGGAAATTTGCCAGACGTTCCTGCTCCAGCACACCAGCCTGGAACAGGGCATCGCTCAGCAACTGGTGCGAAGCCTCCATCTGCTCCTCCGTTACAGGAATCTGCTTCAGGTAGAATGCCTTGTTGCGAGGGTCGTTTTCCACGCTGTCCATCTCCTCTTCCTCCTCGTAGTCCACAGAGGTGGTATCCGTTTCGGCGTCGGCCATGAGTTCGGCAAGCCCCTCAGGCATTTCCCCGTCGACGGCAAAGCCACCCTTGTCCGACCATCGCCAGTAGTCGGTATTCTTTCGGTTGCCCCATTTGCGGAAGAAGGCATTCTTGCCCTTCTGCACTGTGCTGGGATTGCTGAAATACCATCCCTGTGCCGAGGTCTCCTTTCCCGTCTGCCCGGCAGATGTCATCTGTTGCTGCTGGTTCGTGGCAGCCATATTGTTGTTGGCGGTCCCGTTGGCCTCGTTGCGCTTTGCCTCCTCCTTTTCCTTCTCTATGTATTCCTTTGCCAGACGTTCGGCAACAGCCACACGTTCAGCCTCGGGCAGTTTGGCAAGTGCCTGCAGACTGTCCTGCAGTTCTATTACCCCAAGAGGTTCGGCAAGTCCCTCCAGCATCTTTGCCCTTTGTTCCACCTCCTTGTACTCGTCCCTTTCCTTGTCCAGGGCAGAAAGGCACTCCTTGTAGCAGCGCGCTGCCTCTTTATAGTCCTCCTGTTCCCAGTACAGTGTGGCCAGGCGCAGCAACAAGGTTGTCTTTGCCCCACCATTCTTTCCTTCCAGCAGGCCCTTCTCCCATGCATAGGCACTGTTCAGGGAATCGCCCTTGTTCAGGTATATGTTGCCTATGGCCAGGTAAATCTGGTCGATATAGTCCTTGTTCTTTCCGCTCTTTGCCATACGCTGCAGTTTGCGTATCATCTTTCGGGCCTGCGTACTGCCCGTCATTTCCGACTGTAGCACACGTGCATTCAGGCTCATCTCGTATGGAGGGTTGGCACGTATCACCTTCTTCAATGCATCGTATGCCTCCTGCTTGCGTCCTGTTTCGCGGCACAGCTGTCCTAACAGATAGTTCAGTCGTGCCTTTGTCATGCTCCCCTTCTGCTTTGCTATAGTTTTTCTCAGCAAGGGTATTGCCTCCTCGTATTGTCCGGTCTGTATCAGCCATGCCGTGCGACTGTTGTTATACTGTTGCGCGGTCTTGAAGTCAAGACTGTCCCTTTGCATCTTGCGCAGCACATCTTCGGCATCGTAGGGCCAGTCCAGTGCCACGTAGCATCTTGCCAGCCACGTTCGTGCCAGGTTTGCCACCTCTGGTTGTGTGGCATACAGACGTATGGTATAGTTGAATGTTGATGCAGCCTCTATGAACTCTCCCCTGTGGAACTGGCTCTCTCCCATCATCATCCATGCACGCCACAGATAGGGGTTGAACTCCTTTCGTGCCATGTAGTTCTTCATCTCCTGCGTACGCTTCTTTCCCGGTTTCAGTTTGGGCTTCTGCTTTATGCTATGCAGTTTGATGGCCTTCTCGCATTTCTCTATGGCAGTGGCATAACTGCCCTTGCCCATGGCAGCAGTGGACTTGTTTGTACTTATGTACATGGGCAACAGGGTGTTGTAGTCGTCCTTATGTCCCTCTGTCTGTGCCACCTGTCCCTTTTCAAACGCCACCTCCCCGTTATACATTATATTATAATGGGCTGTCATCGAATGATAGAAACGCGTCATGGGCGTATTCTTCTTTGTAGAACACGCTCCCAAACAGCATATAAGCATCAATGCCAGGACTATTTTTGTTATTATTCCAACTTTCAACTTTAGTTCGTTAATCGTGAATCGCTCAACGCCATTTCCCTTGTTTGTATAAAACGATAAAGGTTGCAGGTTTAGTATTCAAGGTTGAATGTTTTTTGTTTGCTCACCAAGCGACGCAAGTCCGTTTCCCGTTTTTCACTGTCGTCGTTCCCCTATTATCAGGAAGACTTCGTCCTTCAGTTCGTCGGGCAGTTCCACCTGGCGCAGTTGCAACGAGCGCACCCAGCCAGCCACTTCGTCCTCGCGCATGGTATATAGGACATAGCGGAACTCCTCTATCTCCGGTGGAAGGAACTCGTCCGAAGCGATACCGCGGAAGCGGTCCAGTTCCTCATCGTCATAGTATTCCACATCCTTGCTCACTGCAGCCAGAAGGCTGTCCTTCTCGCATGTCTCGTGCATGCCGCAACATTCGGCATCTGGTATCACTATACCCTCACCGCCTTCGGCAGCGGGAGTTTCCATTTCGCTCATACTCATCCCAATTTAAATCCGGCCTTCTTCATGTCCTCCCAGAATCTCGGGTAGGACTTGCTGACAACCTCCGGATTGTTTATTGTTATACTTCCTCGTGTCAATGCCACCGGGGCAAAGGCCATGGCCATCCGATGGTCTTCATATGTGTCTATCGCCACATCGTTGGTCTCGCTCCAGCCAGTATTCATCTCCCCGTTCCATAACATGGTGTCGTCACCTTCCACGCCTATCCGGAAACCCAGTTTGCCCAGTTCCTTTTGCAAGGCGGCAATGCGGTCGGTTTCCTTTATCCTCAGTGTCTGCAGACCGGATATCCTGAAATGTATGCCCAGCATGCAGCACGTAACCACTATGGTCTGTGCCAGATCAGGTTGGTTGAGCATATTGCACACAAACATTTCGTTTTCACACGCCTTCTTGGTTAGACGGACGCAATTGCCATCGAACTCGGTCTCCACACCAAGGCAGGAGAACAGCTTCGCTATCGCCGAATCGCCCTGAAGGCTGTTGTGGAAAAGGCCCGGAAGAACAACCTCTGCCTCGTCATCCTCGGACAGTGCCACCATTTCGTACCAATAGGATGCAGCACTCCAGTCGCTCTCTATATAATAATGAATAGGGGAATAGGGGACAGCCTCAACACGGATATGCTTGTCTCCGCTCCATTGTGCCCTCGCACCGAACTGGCGCATGATGGCAAGGGTCATGTCAATGTATGGCCGGCTGATTATCTCTCCTGTCAGTTCCAGGACAAGGCCATGCTTCAGTGTGGGGGCAATCATCAGCAGGGAACTGATGTACTGGCTGCTCACATTGCCTGGCAAGGCAAGGCTGCCACCCGCGAGTTCCCCACCTCTAATCCTTAGTGGTGGGAAACCCTCCTTTTCTTCGTATGAGATATCTGCACCCAAAGACCTGAGAGCATCCACCAGCACAGCAATGGGCCTGTTGCGCATGCGCTCCGTACCGGTGATGACGTGCTCACCGCCAACAGTACACAACAGGGAGGTCATGAAGCGCATTGCCGTGCCTGCCGCCTTGATGTCTATGACATGTGGCATGTGCTTCAAGGCATCTTCCACAACTTTGCTGTCATCGCAGTCGGAGATGTTATCAATGGGCATGTCGCTGCCGCTCAGGGAACGTATTATCAAAGCCCTGTTGCTGATACTCTTGCTCGAAGGCAATTGTATGTTTGTACGTAGAATATTTGGGGCAAATACTACCATTGTTGCCTGTCCTGTACGTTTTTTCCTTATTTTATGCGCAAAATTACAAAAAATATTTGGAGAATACAAAATAATGTCATACCTTTGCATCGCAAACGAAAAAACGTTGGCACAATAAAGGAACGGGATGTAGCGCAGTTGGTAGCGCACACGTCTGGGGGGCGCGAGGTCGCAAGTTCGAGTCTTGTCATCCCGACCTAAGAAAAGCGAAGCAGAAATGCTTCGCTTTTTTGTTGTTTGGACATTTTTAGCAAGATTCGCTGTCCCGTATTCTTGCCCTCTACTCTGTTTCAGTATGGGCTATCCAAATTTCTTCTGCAAGATAACGGTCGCTTCTGCAATGCAGGTCGGCAACCCCTTCCTCTATCCTATTTTCTGTGCGAAGATACGTTTATTTTCTCATTTTATATAATAATGCGTGATTTTTCTGTG
>JAFYVX010000201.1 GCA_017558255.1 Bacteroidaceae bacterium | reverse complement strand
GGAGTCTACCATAAACACCTCTTTAAGATGAGGTATCTTACCATCCTTCATCATACCCGAGCGCGATGCCACACCTATAACCGTGCCTATGCAATCAAAGAGGTCTACGAAGAGGAAAGTGAAGACAACTACAAGCATATCGCGTGTGAAGACATGCTCCCATTCGAACTTCATGAAAATGGGTTCCACGGATGGCGGTATGCTGAACACATTGTCAATTTTGGTAAGCCCCATAGGTATGCCGATAAGTGTAGTGGCCAATATACCGATAAGCAAAGCACCCTTGACATTACGAACCAAAAGTACGGCGGTAATGACTATGCCTATGATTGACAACAGGGCCTGTCCCTCACCCAGATTGCCAAGGCTCACCAGGGTGGCAGGATTATCCACAATCACGCCAGAGGTCTTCAGACCTATGAAGGCAATGTAAAGACCTATGCCCACACTGATGGCATTCTTGAGTGTGGCAGGGATGACATCCACGATCTTCTCGCGCAAATTGGTAACCGTAAGCAAAAGAAACAGAAGGCCTTCAAGGAACACCGCCGTGAGAGCAAACTGCCAGGAATATCCCATCACCATGCACACGGTGTAGGCAAAGAAGGCATTAAGTCCCATGCCTGGTGCCAAAGCCAGCGGCAGTTTGGCATACAGCCCCATCAGCATGGTAGATGCCGCCGCCATTATCACGGTGGTGGTGAAGAGCGCGCCCTTGTCCATACCCGTCTCGGCCAGGATATTGGGATTCACGGCCAGGATGTAGGCCATGGTCAGGAACGTAGTGATACCGGCGATAATCTCGGTGCGAACATTGTGTCGCTTGGGGTCAAACCCAAATAGTTTTTCTAACATAGTATTATATAATAGTTTAATAGTTTAATTTTATCCACCCCTCCCCCTTTGGGACCTCCCCTGTCCCAGGGGCGAAGAGGGTCTTTAGAAGAATGACTTGATGTCATTCTGTAGCCTCTGAGGGTCGCACTCCCTCAGTGCGACGCTGGGCAGGGTGATAGCATTTAGTTGTAACTGATTGTCCCCCTGAGACAGGCGGGACGAGGAGCGAAGCGACGGAGGGGGTGGATAGTTTCCGTTATCGTTTCTTTATCTCACGCAGAGGTCGCAAAGAGCGCAAAGTTTTATTTCCCTTCCGTATTCCACGCTGGCGCTGGAGTGGTCGTAAACTTCGTTACGACAAGAGTGCGCAGAGAGTTTTGTCCACTATGCGGACGCTAGCGTCCCTACCTGCCCTGCCCTGTCATCGTTAATCGTTAATCGCTCACCCGCTCATCGTTCACCGTTAACTCCTCCCCATAGAGGGGGACCGAGGGGGTCTTTTACTCATGGTAATACACTCGCTTCACTCGAGAGGACACGGAGGTAAGGATTTCATAAGGTATGGTACCTGCAATGTCGGCAAGTGCGCTGGGCGAGAGTTCGTTGCCAAAGAGCAGCACCTGATCACCCTCCTGTGCTTCGGGTATGTCGGTGATGTCTATCATGCACACATCCATGCAGATGTTACCCACATAGGGAGCCTTCTTGCCATGCATCAGGCAATATGCTTTGCCATTGCCAAAGAGACGATCCCAACCATCGGCATAACCTATGGGAATGGATGCTATGCGAGAATCGCGAGAGAGTTTGCCTCGACGGCTATAACCCACCGTTTCATCCTGTGGTACATCGTGTATCTGCAGGATGGTGGTCTTGAGTGTAGAGACATTGCTGAGCAATTCATTATTACGAGCATTGATGCCATAGAGTCCAAGTCCCAGGCGCACCATGTCCATCTGTCGTTCGGGGAAGTGCTCTATGCCGGCACTATTGCACATGTGGCGCAAGATGTGATGGGAGAACCCCTGTTGGAGTATATCGGCACCGTGAAGGAAACGGCGATATTGCTCGGCCGAGAACTCATCAAATCCGTCGCTATCGCTTCCCACAAAGTGCGAGAAAACGGAACGGGGCACGAGTGCCGTCTGACTCTTCAATCTCTCTATCAAGGCAGGCATGTCCTTCATGGGGTCAAAGCCCAGGCGATGCATGCCGGTGTCGAGTTTTATGTGTATTGGCATACCTGTTATACCAGCCCTCTCAGCGGCATGGATGAGCGCGTCGAGAAGACGGAAGCTATACACCTCGGTTTCCAAGTTGTATTCGAACAAGGTGTTGAAACTACTCATCTCGGGGTTCATCACAATGATGTTCTTTGTGATACCCTGGGAGCGGAGCAAGGCTCCCTCGTCAGCCACGGCCACGGCAAGATAGCCCACCTGTGGTTGACTCTGAAGCGTCTTTGCCACCTCCACGGCTCCGGCACCATAGGCATCGGCCTTGACCATGCAGATGATGCGCGTTGTGGGATTGAGGAAAGAGCGATAGTAGTTCAGATTCTCCACCACGGCGCCAAGGTTCACCTCCAGTATTGTCTCATGCACTTTCTGCTCGAGTGCCTCGGTAATAGCGTCGAAGTGGAAGGCACGAGCACCCTTTACAAGCACCATGCTATCGCGCAGAGAGGCGAAGTACGGGCTATGCATAAAGGTATCGGTGTCGGGATAGAAAGAGCATCGGGCCTGCACCTTGGCAAAGCATTGTGACTGACTCATCAACTCCTCGCCAATACCAACAAACACCTCCACCCCACGGCTTTCCACCAAGCGTGCCACATGGGCATACAACTCACAGGAAGGAGTGCCGCTCTGCAGAATATCGCTCAGTATCAACACTCGCGAGCGCCCCTTGCGGTCGGGGCGACGGTTCATGAAATCGAGAGCTATGTCCAGGCTACCTAGATCGCTATTATATGTATCGTTTATCAGTGTGCATGAATGCCTGCCTTGCTTCACTTCCAGGCGCATTGCCACGGGTTCAAGCCTCTGCAGACGTTCCTGTATCGCATCCTCGCTTATGCCAAGATGACGACACACTCGGGCACAAAGATCCTTGTCGCGCTCCAATGCATCATCGATGGCATCATCGGCCTCGAACACCACCGGGCAGTCCCGGAACAGGAGCATCTTCTCTGCCCTCTTCTGCTCCATACTCTGGAAGTTTTCCTGATGAGCAGGACCAAGACCAGTGAAGACACCTATCGTGGGTTGTATGATGCGTTGCAGGGCTTCCATCTCGCCTGGCTGGCTGATACCTGCCTCGAAGATGCCCACTCTGCTTCCTCCGTTCAGTGCCCACACGCTGAGAGGCACACCTATCTGCGAATTGTAGCTTCGGGGCGAACGCGTAACTGCCATATCGGGGGATAGCATCTGATAGAGCCACTCCTTGACCACGGTCTTGCCATTGCTGCCCGTAATGCCTATGACGGGAATGTCGAAGGCTTCTCGGTGGCGCTCGGCAAGGCGCTGAAGAGCCATGAGTGTGTCAGGCACAAGGAGTTGCACGGCGCCTGGCAGATTCTCCTGAACAGCACTTACCACGAAGGCACGCACGCCACGGTTGTAGAGGTCGTAGATGTATCGGTGCCCGTCGCCCCGTTCCGTACGGATGGCAAAGAACAGGGTGGTCTCAGGGAAACAAAGGCTACGGCTATCCGTAAGCAGCCACTCTACCTCTGCGTCGCACTGCCCCGTCATCTGGGCACCGGTCAATGATGCTATGGTATCTATTCGCATAATCTGTTCCAAATAATGTCCACAGCCTCGGGCGAGGGATGCAGACCGTCCTCGGCATAATAGCGGTAATCTCTCAGTTCGTCCATCATTATCTCGTAGGACGGGAAATAGTCCACACTCTCAGGATACTTACGCACCATCTCGTCGATGGCAAGTAGCAGGGAGGCCTTGCTCAACTGGGAGCGGTGCCAACCATATTTCCTGTATCGATAAGGACTTACCGTGAAGGTAATACTTAACTCCCTATTGTGCGAGAGAAGACAATCTATCGTCTGACTCAAGACAACACATAGTCTATCCACCGACAATATGTCCTCCAAGAAAAGGGCATCCGGCTGCCTTTGGCAATTGCTCACAACCACACCCTCCTGAACAAGGCGATAGCACACGTTGGTGCCGAGGGTGAGGAACAGACGGTCGGCATGACACAAGGCATCATCCAAGGCACGGAAAGACTCCTGCACCAAGGCAAGTGCCTCATCCTCGGAAGCGGCACGGAAACGGGTGTTTGCCCACCAGCAACGCCACTCCCCCATTGCCTCGTCATAGAACATGGGCAATCCGTCCACGCTTCCACCAAGTGCATGCATCACGGTATTGCGTATGCTCTCCGGATTGAACAGAGTGCCAAGCGGATTGCACATGGCAGCATACCCTTCCGCCAGCATACGTTCGCCCATGTACTGGGAGAAGCAGGAACCTAAAAGTACGTATTTTTTATTTTTCTCAAGCATTGTGCCCAAGCATATTCTTAGCTAATTATGCACAAAGATACAAAAAAAGGAGAAACTATACCATGGATTAACTATTTTTTTATATCTTTGCTTTGCAATTGTATATTCCAATACTATGGACACTAACGAGCAAAAACTGCTTTCCGAAATAGAATTCCCCTCTGACCTGAGAAAACTGCCTCTGGAGACACTCCCACAGGTGTGTGCAGAACTGCGCGAATGCCTCATCGACGAACTCAGCCGCAATCCCGGACACTTTGCCAGCAGTCTGGGAGTGGTGGAACTGACCGTAGCCCTGCACTATGTTTTCAATACACCAGAAGACCGCATCGTATGGGACGTGGGACATCAAGCCTACGGACATAAGATGCTGACAGGTCGCAGAAAGCAATTCCACACCAACCGCCGACTTGGTGGTATCAAACCTTTTCCTTCACCGCAGGAAAGCGAGTATGACACCACCACATGCGGACATGCCTCGGTGAGCATCTCCGCCGCTTTAGGCATGGCAGTGGCAGCCAACCAGCAGGGAGCAGACAGAAATGTCATAGCCGTAATAGGCGACGGTGCAATGAGCGGAGGCTTGGCCTTTGAAGGACTGAACAATGCCGGCACGACTCCCAACAACATGCTCATCATCCTGAACGACAACAACATGAGCATTGATCGTGCCGTGGGCGGTATGAACTCATACCTGCACCACCTGCATACGAGCGGCACATACAACCGCTTCCGCAATCGTGCCGCACACAAACTGGCCGACTGGGGACTGCTCACTGACAAAGGAAAGAAACGCATCATACGACTGAACAACTCCATTAAGTCATTCATACACAACCAGCACAACATGTTCGAGGGTATAGACATCCGATACTTCGGACCTCAGGACGGACATGATGTCATTTCCCTGGTACATACCCTGCGAAGTCTGAAGGAACTGAGCGGACCTCGCCTGCTGCACATACACACCGAGAAAGGTCATGGCTATCAGCCTGCCGTAGAAGACCCCACCACCTTCCACGCTCCTGGCAAGTTCGACCCAGAAACGGGTGAACGCATCTGCAACAATACCGACGGCATGCCACCACGCTACCAGGATGTTTTCGGCGAAACACTGTTGGAGATGGCCCGCAGGAACAAGCGCATCGTGGGTGTTACGCCTGCAATGCCAACCGGTTGCTCCATGAACATCATGATGCGAGAGATGCCCGAGCGTTGCTTCGATGTGGGCATTGCCGAGGGACATGCCGTAACATTCTCTGCCGGTATGGCAAAGGACGGACTAATTCCCGTGTGCAACATATACTCAAGTTTTGCCCAACGCGCATACGACAACATCATTCACGATGTGGCCATAAGCCGCCTGCATGTGGTGATGTGTCTGGACAGAGCAGGCATAGTCGGTGAGGACGGTCCTACACACCATGGTGTATTCGACCTGCCAAGTCTGCGCACCATACCTAACCTCACCATAGCATCGCCCATGAACGAGGCTGAACTGCGCCGCCTCATGTACACCGCCATAGAGTGCCAGGACGGACCCTTCGTGATAAGGTATCCACGAGGCAATGGCATTATGCCCGACTGGAGATGTCCTCTCGAGGCAACAGAAATAGGCAAGGGCCGACTGGTGAGCGAGGCAAAGGATTCTGGCGCACAGAAAGCTGACACCGCCATATTGAGCCTTGGCCCCATTGGTAATACCGTACAGAAAGCCTTCACATTACTGGCACAAGAGAATCCAACAACAGCCATACCAGCCCATTACGACATGCGCTTCCTCAAACCTTTGGACAGTTCCATCATGGAGGAGGTGGCAAAGAAATACGACCACATCATCACCATCGAGGACGGCGCACTGAACGGAGGTTTCGGCTCTACCGTACTCGAATGGCTTGCTGACAACGGATATAGCAAGCGCGTAACACGTCTGGGCATACCCGACAGATTCATAGAGCATGGAACACCTGCCGAACTATACCATATTGTAGGGTTGGACACAGAAGGCATCATCAAGGCCATCAAGGCCTGATACTCTAGGAATTATTTCCAAGACACGATTAGCATCATGAAGATTATCATTGCCGGTGCAGGTGCCGTGGGAACACATCTTGCCGAACTTCTTTCGCAAGAGAACTACGACATCATACTCATGGACGAGAACCCGGACAAGACCGAGGAAATAGCAGCAGGAAACCACGACCTCCTCATCATGAACGTTCCGCCTACAAGCATAAGCGGACTCAAGGAGGCAGGAGTGGCTCACACCGACCTCTTTATAGCAGTAACGCCCGAGGAAACCAAGAACATCACCTGCTGCATGCTGGCCCATACCCTGGGAGCAAAGAAAACGGTGGCACGCGTGGACAATAGCGAGTACACCACCGAGCACTATAGGGAGGTGTTCAAGAAGATGGGCATTGACTCGCTTGTCTATCCCGAAGAACTGGCGGCAAAGGAAATCATCGACGGTCTGAAACGTTCATGGGTGCGCCAATATTGGGAGGTGCACAACGGTGCCCTGTGTCTTCTGGGCATAAAATTAAGGCAAGAGGCTGCCGACCTTTTCAACAAACCCCTGAAGGAACTTTGCGGTCCCACATCACCTTTTCACATCGTGGCAATTAAGCGCGAGGAAGCCACCATCATACCAAATGGTAATACCGAGATCTGCCTTGGCGATATAGCATATTTCATGACCACACGCAAGCACATCCAACTCATCCGCAAGATAGTTGGCAAGGAGGGATATGCCGATGTCAGGAAGGCAATGATCATGGGTGGAGGAGACATAACTATGCATGTGGCACAGGCTAAGCCTGACAACATCACCCTGAAAATTATTGAACAGAACGAGGAGCGCTGTCAGAAACTGCTTGAGCAACTGGACGACAACGACACAATGATTATCCATGGCGATGCCAGAGACACCGACCTGCTAATAGACGAGGGCGTACGCGATGTACAGGGATTCGTGGCACTAACCAGCAATACAGAAAACAACATACTGGCCTGTCTGGCGGCAAAGCGTCTGGGGGTAAGGAAGACCGTGGCACAGGTGGAGAACATGGACTATGTGGCCATGGCTGGCAAACTGGATATTGGAACCATCGTAAACAAGAAAACCATAGCAGCAAGTCACATCTACCGTATGCTTTTGGATACCGATGTGGCTAACATACGCCGACTAACCATCGCCGATGCCGATATTGCAGAATTTGTTGCCGCCGAAGGCAGTCCCATAACCAAGAAACCCATACGCGAGTTCCACTTCCCAGCAGGCATCACACTGGGTGGTCTGGTGCGCGACAATGTGGGCATGAGTATCGGTGGTAATACCCAGATACAACCAGGCGATTGCGTGGTGGTGTTCAGCAGGTCTGGCCTGATACGTCAAATCGACAATTACTTCGTCACTCCCCCATCAACAATAAGCCGCATCGTCTCTGCATTGAGCGGGGAGAAATAAACGGTGAGCGGATGAGCGGATAACGGTGAGCGGTGAGCGATTAGCGGTGAGCGGTGAGCGGATGAGCGGTGAGCGGTGAGCGATTAGCGGTGAGCGGTGAGCGGTGAGCGGTGAGCGGTGAGCGGTGAGCGATTAGCGATTAGCGGTGAACGGTGAGCGGTGAGCGATTAGCGATTAGCGGTGAGCGGTGAGCGATTAGCGTATAACGGAGAACGGATGAGCAGAGCTGTTCTCTTTACTCACTACTCATTACTCACTACTCTTTCATCTTTGCTCTTTCATCAGTACTCTGTACTCTGTCATCTGTCATCTCTATCAACGCCCCTTTCCCAATAACTTTTCTATATCATGGCGGAGCCACTGGTATGGTGTGGAATGGCGGTATGCTATGCTTTTCTTCAGTGCATCGTCTATGGAAAGACTGCTATTGCGATAGCCCGACAATTCATTCTGGCGTTGGGTCTCGTGCATGGCCAGGGCATTGATGTCCCTTTCCCTCTCGCGGCGCAACATGTGACAGATGGGGGTGAGCAACGGCAGGATCACTCCGTCCTTCAGTCCGTGCCCTTGTATATATAAATAGGTGGTTTCGGGCGTCAGTCCCATGCCAAGGAGTTCTTCCTTCAACGGGGCATAGGTCTTCTTGCCTTCGGGGAAGTGCTGCTGCAACCAGTTAATCTTCTTATTAACACGTCGGCGCACATACTCCAGCGTATCCTCGGGGGTATGGATGTTTGCCTCGTGATAAGTCACGGTGTCTATGAAATGCATTATGCCGAACTCATTGTCCTTGCCATGACGGTACACCCAGATGTTCCAAACGAAAAGAGGCCACACTATCTTGCTGTATTCCTCCATGAAGGCCTCCATATTCAGGACTTCGCGGTCGTTCAGCGTGGCTCGGGTGCACGCGCGATGCAGTCCCTCAGCATGACAACGGTAGTTTTCTATGGCATAGACATAGGTGTGAAGCACGTATTCGTTGTGGCACACCTCCTGACTCAACGGCGTCTTGCCCTGCATAAGCCAGTCGTAATCGGCATCCACACAGGCTATCATGTATGGCCCCAGGTTGTTCATGAGGGCAGTCTTCTTGCCCTTGCCCAGGGTGGTTCGCGAAGGTAGCATTATCTCGAAACAGACCTCATCTGTCTCGTATTCATCCAGCACATCACGCCAGAAAGTTATGTCGTCATAACTCTCTACGTAAGCCACTATACGTTTCTTGGAACGATTGGGCTTAAGCCTATTAGCGGCAGCGATGTAGTCGGATGTTATGTTGCAGACTAACCTTCTTCCCATAGTTTTAACGGTTAACGGTGAGAGGATGAGAGGTAAGAGGTAAGAGGACAAGCAGTAGTTTTCGTCATCGTCTTCGTCTTCGTTTTCGTCTTTATCCCCCTCCTAAACCAATATATCCTCAACATCCACGACACAATCCGTCCAACCGTCCATTATGACAGCAGGCGAATGGGTTGTCAGTATTATCTGTGCATTGGGGTTTAGGTCTCGGATAAGTCCTATAAGTCTCTGTTGCCACTCTACATGCAGGGAGATTTCCGGTTCGTCCATAAAGAGCGTGTAAGGCTGCCTGTTCTGCACGAGCACGGTGAGCAGGATGATGAGCATCTGCTTCTCGCCACTGCTCAACTGGTATGGATTGAGGTTTTCGTTATACTGAAGCAGCATTATCTCGTTGCTTGAACGATTCACACGCTTCCCGGTGTCGGCAAACAATTGGTCTATGAGGTCAAAGAAATGGTTCTTCTCCGACGCTATCTCCTGTGCCTTCTGTTGTGCATCGGGTGCATTCTCGGTGAAGAGTTGCACCATGCGGTTTGACATATTCACCTGATAGTCCAGATAGCGGCGTTGCAACTGATAGAGCTGGAAGTCCAGTTCGCTATGCAGACTTATATCAGCCACCTTGGACAATATATCGCGAGAGATGAGCGGACGGTCAAACGAGCGAATCACATCAAACCTCACCTGCTCCGTTCCCTCTGGAGCATAGGTCAGTGTCACTCCGTCGTCGGTCTTTGCCAACCTGTCCACATTGAGCAGGTATTTCACCACCCTATTCAATATGGTGCTCTTTCCCACTCCATTCACACCACTCAGGATGTTGACATCGGGGCGCAGGTCCCACACGACATGATGCAGTCCCGACCAGAGAGATTCAATTTCTATGCGACTGATATGTGCCATTTTGAACTATCAACGATTAGAGGTGAGAGGATGAGAGGAGTTTGAGTGGATGAGCAGATGAGCGGTATTCATAGGATTCCATAAAACTGCATAGGATTCCATCGAACCCACTATGATTCCCTATGCCACCCTATTTCTCCTTTCTCATTTCTCCTTTCTCCGTTTTTAATATATCGTCGTGCTATCGCAGGGATATGTCTGTGAGTGTACGCTGAAGTAGCCCAGAGCCTTCTCCACCTTTGTCTCGGTCAGTGGAATATAGCACATGCGGGCACTATTACGACCAATGTACTTACGTATCTTCTGGGGGATATGGTCCCAATAGTCCTTCAGTGTATCGTCGGTCACCACTGTTTCGCCCTTGAATGCCACAATAACTGGCAGGTGATAGCGGTTCACGGCACGGCTTATCTGCCAGTTCAGCCAAACGTTGTCGGCATCCGTGTCCTTGGTAACTACGAGCATCAGGTTGTCTGCCTTTTCCATTCGGGCAAAGAAGTCGCTCTTGACGGTAGTCTCCACCAGATCATCATGGGTGGCGATGAAGTTGATGTAGTCTATGTTCAGGAAATTGAAACGGTTGGGATAACGTCTCTGCCAGTCGCCCAGCAGGTTCAGCGTGTGGAGATTCTCCTTCTTGCTGTCGCGCACGGCATCCACATTGAATGCCAGATATGTCTTGTGGTTGTTCATCAGTGTTATGTTTTTAAGGTTTAATCGCACACAAATATACAATTTTTCCCACTCAATCCCCACGCTTACATCTTTTTTTTAATAAATTTGCACTGTGATACAGGATTTAATCAGACAAAAGGACCTATTACTTCGAGAATACGAGTTCGAGAAGGAGCAATTCCAGCGGCAAACGGAGAACATGGGCGTGCAGAAGAAAGTGCGCCGTGGCATGTGCTGGTTTCCCCTCTCGGTAGGCCGTTCATATTATAACAGTCTGGACCAACTCGTAGTGGAACTGCGTCGCAGCACCGACCTCGACGTGGAGCATCAGTTCGAGCCCGGCAAACCCGTTTGCTTCATCCAGGAGGATGCCAGTGGCATGCTATCCTACATGAAGTTCGTGGCACAGGTCAGTTTCGTGGAGGAGAACCGCATGGTCATCGCCTTGCCCTCGGCACAGGCTCTGACCCTGCTTACCAATGCCGACCGTTTGGGAGTGCAACTCTATCTCGACGAGTACACCTACCGTCTCATGTTCCAGGCCTTGGACTCTGTCATCTCCGCTAAAGACAACCGCCTGGCACAGTTGCGTGACATCTGCCACACCGGTGCTCCTGCTTCCGAATTTTCCTTTGCGCCTGTACGTTTCCCCTGGCTCAACCCCTCGCAAGAGAAGGCTGCCGACATGGTACTGCGTGCCAAGGATGTAGCCGTGGTGCACGGTCCTCCAGGTACCGGCAAGACCACAACACTTGTGGAGGCCATCTATGAAACCCTGCGCCGCGAGGTTCAGGTGCTTGTCTGTGCGCAGAGCAATATGGCGGTGGACTGGATCAGCGAGAAACTCTCCGAGCGTGGTGTGAGCATCCTTCGCATAGGCAATCCCACGCGTGTCACCGACCGTATGCTTCAGGACACCTACGAACGTCGCTTCGAGCGCCATCCGCTCTACGACCAGTTGTGGGGCATACGCCGCTCCATACGCCAACTCTATGATTCGCGCGAGGGCAACCGTGAGAACCGCCATCAGAAGATAGCGCGACTCAAGGAGCGTGCCGCCGAACTGGAATACACCATCAACGAGAGTCTCTTCACCGATGCTCGCGTCATAGCCTGCACCCTCACGGGCAGTGCCCACCCTCTTCTTCAGGGCCGTCGCTTCGGCACCCTCTTCATCGACGAGGCAGCACAGGCGCTCGAGGCTTCCTGCTGGATAGCTATACAGAAGGCCGACCGCATCGTCCTGGCTGGCGACCACCGACAACTTCCTCCCACCATCAAGTCTCCTGCCGCTCTCTCGGGCGGACTGGACAAGACGCTCATGCAGACCATCTGCGAGAACAAACCACGTTGCGTGTCCATGCTCAATGTGCAATACCGCATGTGCGACGAGATAATGCAGTTCCCCAACCGCGAGTTCTACGACGGCCAACTGCACAGCGACCCCAGCGTCAAGTATCGTGGCATCCTGGACTGGGACACCGCCATCGAGTGGATAGAAAGCGATTTGGAAACGGAAAACGGAAAACGGAAAACGGAAAACGAAGATTTAACACCAAAGTCCAATAGTTTTCACCTTTCCGATTTCACCTTTCCGTCCTCCTCTGGTGAACTCCTCGCCTCCGACGGTCTCAGCCGCATCAACCCTGCCGAGGCAAAGCAAGCCCTGCAAACTCTCCACGACTATATAGAGCGCATAGGCCGCGACCGCATCCTTCACGAACGGCTGGACATTGGCATCATCTCGCCCTACAAGGGACAGGTGCAGCTGCTACGCCGCATGCTTCGTCGCGATTCCTATTGGAAACCCTTGCGCCACCTCATCTCCGTCAACACCGTAGACGGTTTCCAGGGACAGGAGCGCGACATCATCCTCATCTCCATGGTGCGACAGAACGAGCAGGGGCAGGTGGGCTTCCTCTCCGACCTCCGTCGCATGAATGTCGCCATCACACGGGCACGAATGAAACTCATCATCATAGGCCACTCTCCCACCCTATGCCACCATCCCTTCTACAAACGTCTGAAGCATTACATCGACAATATTACAGAATACTAAATAAACAGCAAAAACTATGAATTTCAAAGACCTTTGCGAGGCACGCTACAGCTGCCGCAAGTATCAGGACCG
>JAFYVX010000200.1 GCA_017558255.1 Bacteroidaceae bacterium | reverse complement strand
GGGAAGGCACGTGAAGGTCTTCGTGGACGGTGTGCCCCAGGAGGGTGTGGGTTCTTCCTTCGGACTTAACAACATACCCGTGAACTTTGCCGAGCGCATAGAGATATACAAGGGCGTGGTGCCCGTGGGCTTCGGCACCGATGCCATAGGCGGAGTGATAAACGTGGTGACGCACAAGAGCAGGAAACCCTTCTGGCTGGATGCCTCGTACTCCTATGGCTCGTTCAATACGCACAGGACAAGCGTGAACCTGGGGCAGAACCTGCGTGGGGGGATGACCTGGGAACTTACCGCTTTCCAGAACTATTCTGACAACGACTACATGGTGCTGGCTCCCGTGGAGGACTTCGAGACGGGACGCATAGACAGGGACAAAGCGGAGTGGGTGAGGAGGTTTCACGACAAGTTCCATAACGAGGCGGTAATGGCACGCTTCGGTTTCAAGGACAAGGAGTGGGCAGACCGCCTGATGCTCAGCATGACCTACTCGCAAAACTACAAGGACATGCAGACGGGTGTGAGACAGGACATCGTGTATGGCGAGAAGAACCGCAAGGGCCATAGCCTGATGCCTGGCGTGGAATATGTGAAGCGTGGTGCCTTCGGGGTGGGGCTGGACATTATGGCAACGGCAAACTTTAACCACAACGTGACCACCAACACGGACACCGCCCAATATAAGTACAACTGGCATGGAGACAAGCAGAAACTCAACTCCCCAGGCGAACAGAGCAGGCTGCACAGCCAGGCCTTCAACAACAATTTCAACACGGTGCTGAACCTGAACTACCGCTTCTGGAGCATACATAGCATTACGCTTAACAACTCGCTGAATGCCTTCTGGCGACGCAATGCCTCGCTCCTTGCCGAGGACAGGGCAGAGGATGCCATCGGCAAGCACACGCTGAAGAACATACTGGGCGCACAGTATCGTGTATTCCCCTCCGAGAAATGGAACATGGTGGCCTTTGCCAAGTGGTACCATCAGAGCGTGCGGGGACCCATGTCGGCGGATGCCAACGCCACCAGTTATGTGGAGTATGCCAAGGCGGGCAATCATCTTGGCTATGGTGTAGCAGCCACGTGGTTCCCCCTGAAGGGCTTGCAGGCAAAGGTGTCGTACGAAAAAGCCTTCCGCCTGCCCACCATCGAGGAGATGTTTGGCGACGAGGACCTGGAAATGGGTAGCGTGGACATACGTCCAGAGAAGAGCCACAACCTAAATGTGAACCTCTCCTACATGCTTGAGCGCAGGAAGCACAACCTCTTGCTCGAAGGCGGATTTGTGTTCAGGGACATGGCCGACTACATCCAGCGCAATGTGGTGGACCTGAGCGGAGGCAAGCAGGCGGCAGCATACACCAACTATGGCAAGGTGAGAGTGATGGGGTGGAACCTGTCGGCAAGATACGGATATGCCAGATGGCTGAGCGTCGGTGGCAACCTTACCTACAATGACGTGAGGGACAACATGCCCAAGGCATTCGGTTCATCCATGCCAAACATCTCCTATGGCGAGAGGATGCCCAACCAACCGCATCTCTTTGCCGATACCGACATAGCGCTGACGTGGAACAACTGCCTGGCCAAGGGCAACTCGCTGACGCTTCAGTATGAGAACATGTATGTGCATAGTTTCTCGTATTATTCCAACCACATAGGTAGCGACAACTCCGAATACCTCGTGCCTATGCAGTTCTCGCACAACATCATGCTGACCTACGCCATGAAGGAGGGTAGGTACAACTTGTCCTTCGAGTGCCGAAACCTGACCGATGCCTTGCTCTACGACAATTTCCGCTTGCAGAAGCCAGGGCGTGCATTCTATGGAAAGATACTTGTTAGAATATAAATTTAAATAAACATATATAAAGCTATGAAAAAGAATATCTTGACTGCACTGATGCCTCTGGTGGTGACAGGTGCTGTGCTCGTTTCATGTACGGGCGAAGAGACAATCCCCGAGGGTGGGAACGATGCTGGTGCCACTATGGGAGAATACGTGGTGGCTGGTTCCGTGACGGCATCGGGTACCACCACAAATGTACTGCTCAGCGCTCACACTCTGAACGAAGGTTCGGTGTCGGCAAAGGGCAACGGATTGATAAACGACGGTGCATCGCAATGGGTGTTCTACGGCAACAGATACCTCTATGCACTGACCTACAATCAGGGTAATGCCGCAACCACACGTTCCTACGTGCGCACATCCAACGGTGAACTGAAGGCGCGCTCGGGAGAGTACTCCATGAAGCGATACACCACCTACGGCATATATGGAAAGAGCATCATAACCGCATCCACTGGCGACGGACCGGCAGACAAGGCCGATGCCAACGGCTATCTGCCCAAGACATTCCTCCTTTCCTACCTAGATGTGGAGCAGGAGACAATGCGTACCAACGATACCTCCATGGAACACTACCTTTCGGAGAACTTCCTGGGTAACGGTGAGTTTGTAACCCTTGCCGGCATAGAGGAGCGGGAGGGCAGGATAGTGTCTGCCGCCATACCCATGGGATTGAGCCAGTATGGTGCCGCACAGGACGGTGGCAAGTGGATAAGACCCGGATACGAAGACCTGGTGAAGACAGAGGATATGGACTTGGGAAGCAGCAGTAGTTATAAGAAGGGCGAACTTCAATGGACACAATATCCCGACGAGTGCCATGTGGCAATCTTCGCCGACGAGAGTCTTGCAGAAAGGAAACTTCTGCGCACTGACCGCATAAGCTATGCTTGCGGACGCTTTAAGTCGCAATACTACCAAATGATATGGAAGGACAACAGGGGCGATATCTATGTATTCTCTCCCAGTTATGCCAAGACAATGGTGGATGAGCGCCAGCGCACCTCCCTGCCAGCCGGTGTGGTGCGTATTCCTGCCGGGATGGACGATTTTGACACATACTATTGCAACATAGAGGAATTGAGCGGTGGCATCTCTTTCCAGCGTTCGTGGTACATGGGTGGCAACGACTTCCTTCTGCTCATGTATGACCGTCCTCTCACGGAGCAGGGCTTTACCGCCAACCGCCTGGCTGTGTTCAATACCGAGGCAAAGACGCTCAGATGGGTGGATGGATTGCCGGCTACGGAGAAGATAAGCAGTTTCGGCACTCAGGTTCATGTGGAGGGCGGATATACCTACATAGCCATTACCACTACCGATGATTATGCCTCTGTGTACAGGATAGACCCTGATGTGACATCAACAGCTGTCGTTGCCCACAAATCCCTGGGCACGGATGTAACGAAGATAGACGCTATCGGCAAACTTGTGGCAAACTAAGAAAACCAAGAAAGCAATGAAGATCTTACGTAAGATTCATCTTTGGCTGGCCATGCCCTTTGGCATTGTTATCAGCATAATTTGCCTGACTGGAGCCTTGCTCGTAATAGAGAAACCAGTAACACGCATGCTCTATCCCGACTTCTACAACGAGGTACCCGTCACGCATGCACAAAATTCACCGTACACCACCCAAGGTTCACCGCTCACGGTAGGTACAAGTCATGACGTACCAGAAAACCGGCAGAAGGAATTGCATAAGGTGGAGAAACCAAAGAAGAAGCGCCTGCCCTTTTTCCGCAAGGTGATGCAATTGCACCGATGGTTGCTGAATCCTCCTGCCAAGAAGGGCGAGAAGAGCGTTGGCAAGATAATAGTGGGCGTAAGCACCGTGGCCTTTGTGTTCACCCTCATATCGGGTATGTTCATCTGGTGGCCGCGCAATGGCAAGGTGCTTTTGAACCGCCTGCAGGTGAAGTTCTCGAAAGGTTGGCGCAGGTTTCTGCTCGACGCCCACGTAAGTCTGGGTTTCTGGACTTTCCTCCTCCTGTTGCTGATGGCTTTGACGGGTCTCACGTGGTCGTTCTCTTCGTACCGTGAAATGTTCTACACGCTTCTGGGTAGTGACGGTACGGATGCAGAAACACGTCGCCTGGTCATGTCCCTGCATACTGGTACTTGGGGAGGAGCGCTCACCCAGACTCTCTACTTCCTTGCCGCCCTCATAGGAGGTACTCTTCCACTGACCGGCTACTATCTGTGGTGGAAACGCAGAGATAAAGTTTAAGAAGCATAGGGCAGGACAAACCATAAAAGACAAGGCACGGAACTGCTTTCAGTAGAGTTCTGTGCCTTTTGTTGTATTTTCAGCAAGGTGACATCACAAGATGAGCAGGAAAATAAAAAAGTAGGAGGAAAACGAATTCGTTTTCCTCCTACTGGATTGTAGCGACTACGGGAATCGAACCCGTGTTCCATGCGTGAGAGGCATGTGTCCTAACCCCTAGACGAAATCGCCATTTGCAATTGAGTTTCTTAAGAACTTAGCGGAAGCGGGGGGATTCGAACCCCCGGTACGGTAACCCGTACGTCAGTTTAGCAAACTGGTGGTTTCAGCCACTCACCCACACTTCCAAACTTGGATGCTTCCTTTGTCTTAAGAGGAATTTTTGTAGGTCTCTCTTGACCTTGTTCCTCTCAATTGCGATGCAAAGGTATAGCTTTTTTTTGATTCGTGCAAGTATTGTGGAGATTTTTTTGTAACTTTGTCCTAAGAAAGTAGCAAATTAGGCTCATGAAAGAGGAAAAGTGTGTCCCTTTAGATAACCTTGAGGTTCATTTTCGCTCGGTAAGAGACAGCAGAGGTCTGCTGACATTTGCCGAGGAAATGAAGGATTTTCCATTCGCCATCAAGCGTATGTTCTGGATAACGGATGTGCCAGAGCATGCGAAACGTGGCGGACATGCACATACGACATGCAAGGAAGTAGTGTGTTGTGTAAAGGGTAGTTTCCGTCTGATTATCAGTAACGGATATGAAAAACGTACGTTCCTGCTTGATTCTCCCCAGCGTGCCGTAATTATACCGGAAGGTGTGTGGTGTTCTTTGGAAGACTTTGCCAGGGATACGGTTGTTGTGGTGGGAGCCAGTGAGGAATATTCAATGGAAGGATACATTAGGGACTATGATGAGTACATGGCAAGATACGGTACACATGATTTCGAATAGCATTAGTTCCCAAATATAGTATAAGGTGCACAGATATGACAATACTACCATATAGTATAAACAAGAGAGAGGAATGGAACCGCTTTGTGGATGAAAGCAAGCAGGGGACTTTCCTTCTTGACAGAAACTTCATGGATTATCATGCCGACAGGTTCTTTGACTGTTCTCTGCTGGTATATAATGACGAGGTTACCGATACGGAAGAGAATTATGATAGCCTGATAGCATTGTTTCCTGCCAACTGGAGAGAGGACGAGAAAACAGTGTATTCGCATCAGGGATTGACCTATGGCGGTCTGATAACCAAGGCAAGCATAACACAGACAGAGGTTTTGCAGATAATGCAGAAGATACTGATGTACTACGAGGGGTATCTGGGAGCCAAGGTTGTGGTGTATAAGCCTATACCTTATATATATAGTCGGGTGCCAAGTCAGGAGGATCTGTATGCCTTGTTCAGGGCAGGTGCACAGTTGGAAAGCAGAGGCGTGGCAACGGTGGTGAGTGTGTCCAACCCGCTGAACATGCGCACATTGAGGATAAGGCAGGCAAAGAAGGCTCTGGAGCAAGGGTTCTATATAGAACGAATAAAGGATGGGAATGAAAGCGGACTTGCCGAATATTGGCATGTGCTTGAAGGTGTTCTGATGGAATACCACCAGACAAAACCTGTTCATTCGCTGGAGGAGATGATTTTGCTGATGCACCGTTTCCCCACGCATATAAAGGTGTTTGTAGTGCGTAATACGGAGAGGAGGGTAGTGGCTGGTATTGTTGTTTTCGAGACAGATACAGTTGCACATGTACAGTACATAGCCTCGGCAGCAGAGGGAAGGAAGTTTGGGGCCCTGGACCTGTTGCTCAGACATCTGTGTGGAGAGAAATACAAGGATAAGGAATATGTGGACTTCGGTATAAGTACGGAGAACGGTGGACAATATCTCAATGAGGGACTTATATTCCAGAAGGAAGGATTCGGTGGGCGTGCCGTATGCTACGACTCGTATAGGGTGGAACTGAAGCGTACAAATCTGCAAAAAATGTCTTCTTCCGTTGAGAAGGACGAAAAGGTACGCAGTGTAAAGTTTTTGGATCTGAAGGCTATAAACGAGAGTTTTGAACCACAGCTATCACGTGCACTCATGCGTGCCTTGCATAGCGGCTGGTATCTGTTAGGAGAAGAAAACAAGGCGTTTGAAGACGAATGGTGCAAATACATCGGGACCTCCCATGCCATATTGTGTGCTAACGGACTGGATGCGCTGACACTGATACTGCGTGCGTACAAGCTGCTGAGGCAGTGGAATGATGGAGATGAGGTCATTGTTCCGGCCAACACATACATAGCAAGTATCCTTGCCATAAGAGAGGCTGGACTGACACCGGTGTTGGTGGAACCCAAACTGAAGGACTACAACATACATGCTTCAGAATGCGCTAAGGCTATAACCGAAAGAACAAGGGCTATAATGGCAGTTCACCTCTACGGACGTGTGTGTAGCGATATCGAGAACCTGCAGCTTTTAGTTAAGGAAAAGTCCCTGGTTCTGCTGGAGGATGCCGCACAGGCTCATGGCGCCATGTGGAAGGGCAGGAGAGCAGGGCATTTGGGCGATGCTGCCGGATTCAGTTTCTATCCTGGCAAGAACCTTGGTGCGCTGGGCGATGCTGGCTGTGTGGTAACGGATGATGACGAACTGGCCAGTGTGGTGCGCTCGATGGCCAATTACGGAAGCAGCGTGAAGTATGTGAATGAATACGAGGGTATTAACAGCAGGACAGATGAGGTGCAGGCTGC
>JAFYVX010000022.1 GCA_017558255.1 Bacteroidaceae bacterium | reverse complement strand
CCTTACCCTCCACCTTGGTCAGGTCAAGATAGCGGTTCTCTCTCTCTGATGCATCGATGTCGATGGTCTGTGCCTCTCCAGCAGCTGTTGCGAATACTATTTGTAACGGCACGGTCAGCTCCGCCAGTATAGTTCTTGTCGAAGTTGACACCATAAACCACAGGAGTAACAGTAACCTCTGCCTGACAAACCACACCGGTGCCATCCATGGCAGTTGCGGTGATTGTTGCCTTACCGGCGGAGATACCCCTTACCTTACCGTTCTCGTCAACCGTGGCCACAGCCTTGTCGCTTGTTGTCCACTCGAGAGTCTTGGTAGATGCATTGGAGGGAGTGATTGTTGCAACGATGGTAACATAAGCACCCTCTTCCACCTCGTACTGGGTCTTGTCGAAAGTGATACCCTCAACGAAGGTTTCGGTTACGGTCACCTCTGCCTGGCACACAACACCGCTACCATCCTTGGCTGTTGCGGTGATAGTTGCCTTGCCGGCAGAAACACCACTAACTACACCGTTTTTCACAGTAGCCACCTTCTCGTCGCTTGAGGTCCACTCAAGAGCCTTGTTGGTGGCATTAGTAGGGTTTACCGTTGCCACGATAGCAACGGCAGCCCCTTTTTCTACCTCGTATTGAGTCTTGTCAAAACTGATGCTCTCCACAGCCACTACGGGAGCCTCGCTGTCGCGTCCGCCGAACATGTAGACACTGCTTGCGGGCAGAGTCAGAGTCAGCTCGGTGTCGATGTTGATAGCCTCGCCCTCGGTCAAGCCCTGAAGGTCAGCCTGGTCGGCAAAACACTTGTTAAGAACAATAGAACCATTGATATTTGCAGGAATCTCGAATGCCTCGCGCAGGGTAATCTTAATGCTCTGCTGGATATTGGCACCGTTGCGCAGGGTCAGGGTTACCTTCTCGCCATTCCATGCTGCCCAACCGTAAATCTCGGCCTTGCTGCCTGTCCAGGGATCGCCACCTACCCAGTGTGCATCCATCAGCACATCGGCATTGTCATTCTGCCACTGCATGAGGTCTGCAAGGTCCTTCCACAACTGACCGCCGTTGATGCTGTTCATCAGGTCGTAGTCGTTGTAGAGTTCCACCAGACCGCTACCGCAAGCGAAGGCACAGCGCAGTTCGTTCAGCACTGACTTGTAGTCGCGGGGAGCACCTGCTGGAGGACCGAACTTGGTGAGGATGAATCCATGGGTCATCAGTGTGTTGATGGGACAGATGGGAGAGTTGGTAACGTAGTTCTGGTGAACCAGATTGTCGCGATAGGTAATCCAGTTCTCGCGCTTGTTGCTGTTGTTGCCAATCTCGTCGTAGTCGTTCTCCTGACGCCATGTAGCATCGGAAATCTGGTACCAGAAGGGAGAAGCCCAAGTACCTACGGTGGTGTTGAAGAAGATATCCTCGCGGAGTTCCTCACGTACGTAACGCTCCAGGCGGATGATACCCTCGGCATTCTCATTACCTACGTCACCATTATCGGGACCTACAGAAGAGAACTGGCCAGAGATGCCGTCGAACTTGAAGAATACATAGTTGTCGCTGCCGAGCTGATAGCCCTCAGTGCCATCCTGGTTGCAGACGAGGTTGTATGCAGCATCCTTGAATGCCTTGTAGTAACGGGGATTAGAGAGCTGCATGCCACCCTTGTCGCTCCAGTACTGACGACGATAGTTACCGCTCTGTCCATAACCGCCCACGGGGCCGAGCCATGCACCGATGCCAGCACCCATTTCCTTGGCTGCCTTGGACATGTCGCGCAACTCGTTGGGGAAACTGCTGTGGAAGGTCCACTCGCCATAGAGGTCCCAACCATCGTCGATAACGAACATCTTGGGAGACATGCCATAGCGGTCGAAGAACTGAGTCTTCCACTGAGCCATTACATTGAGCACGTCTACGGCCTTGGTATTGTCGATATGCTCGCGGCCAGGAGCAGCGTTGTTGCGGTTAATCTGGAGCTCGTACCATGAGATGTACGCAGGAACTGCACGCCAGGGTACAGCACGCTCGCGCTCACTGTATGCCAGGAATGAACGGCGCTTCTGTGTCTTGCGGATGTTGCCATTGTCCTGCTCGCCATCCTGTGCTATCAGGCCCACTACGGCAGCTACCTTCCAGGTCTCGCCAGCCTTCAGGGTTACATTGCGGCTCCAGCGGCCCTGGATGTTCACTATGTCGGAGGTAACGTCCACACCGCCCTTGCCTTCATAAACCTCAACCTTGAACTCAGCTGTAGATACGATATCGCCCTCGCGGCCGTCAATGTACATGCAAACGCTGAACTTGCCATCGTTGGGCACGATGAAGCTGTAGGAGTTGTTCTCCTTGGCACTGCCGGTATAGCCATGGTGATAGTCGCTGGCCACGATAGAACCGTTCTCGTCCAGGAGCACCACGCCATCGATATCAAAACGCTTGGCACCGCCCTTGTAGGTGAGTGTAGAGGTCACCTTCTGGTTCTTCTTCAGTTCCACCTGCTTGGTGTAGGTGTAGTAGGTCTTGTCCGACCCGCCTACCTCCTGTATGCGCATGGGCACATCATTGATATCCTTCTTGGCCCATGCAGAAGCGGCCACGTTGTCGGTAACGGGAGTAGAAACGAGGTCCCACTTGTCCTCATCATCGCTTGCACCACCCACGGTGTTGTATGCTGTTGGGGTCTCCAAACCTGCGAAGATCTTGTCGCTCATGATTACCTTACCACGGGTGTTACCGATGGTTGCGGGCTTGCTGCCAGCCTCCTTGGCGTCCACATTGTAGGTCATGGCGATGATGTCGAACATATCCACATTGCCTACACCCTTGAGTTCCATCTCGGTGCGCAGATAGTGGCTTCCGTCGCGCAGAACTGCACGCCACAGGATTTCTATCTCCTCGCCCTTGTAGGTATAGCCGAATACAGCCTCCAGAGCCTTGCCGGCATAGTGCTCGGCACCACCGATGGCGGTGGGGGTGGCAGAGAGGTCCTTCTGCTCGAAGCTCTTCATGGTCATCTGGCTTGCGGCAACCTTCTCGCCGGTACCGAAGCCCACGATGAAGAGTTCTGTACCTGCCACCAGGTTCATGGCCTTGCTGCCCAGGAAGTAGATGGTCTTCTCGCCCTTGAGGAAGCTGGCGGCCAGTACATTGTTGTACAGGGTATATACATCGCCTTCCTTCTCGCTCACTGCTGCGCCTACGGCATCCTGCTGCTTGGGATAAACCCATGCCTGGGTGTAGGGCTGGCTCTCGCGCAGAGCGGGCATGTCGTAGTAGGTAACAGAAACGGTTTTTGTGTCGTTGTCCACATTTACCACGGCAAACTTGCCTTCCTTCTGCGATGCCACCACATCGCTGGGAGAGAGAGCACCTGTTACGGTAACACTTTGGCCGTCGGTATAGGTCTGTCCATTGATGGTAACGCTGACGCCATCCTCCAGATCCATAGTGTAGGTGTAAATCTGCACCTCGCTGACAATCCAACGGCTACCGGCATCCTGGCTGGCGCCCTGTTGCCACAGACCTATGGTGATATTGGTATTATCCAGAGGATTAGAGTCCTTGCCGCCATACCAGTTCATGTACTGGGAAGCAGCACTGCCAGAGGTGGTGTAGGGCATAAACTGATACACATCACCGCCGCCAGCATTTACCTTCTGTGCCTTCCAAGGCTGTGCACTGGCTTTGTCTGCCACGAGTTTGGCCTTGTTGGTACCGCTGCTATAGCTGGCAGACTTGGTGTAAGACACCCATTTCTTGCTATCCACGCTGTAAATGTAGTAAGAGTTGTCCTTACCGTCCTCAGCATAAAACGCAAACTTGCCGGCATTTCCTTCTGTCTCTGTGGGAGAGGTGAAGGATGTCATGGTCAACCCATTGCCGTTTTTCATGGTGAACAGGTTTTCTGGCTTGTCCACCGATGCAGATGCCTTGATGACATCCGTCTGTGCCCATCCTGCCATGGCAGGGAGCAGCAGAGCTAACATTAGTAGGTTTTTCTTCATTAGGTAATTAATTTGGTAAATTAATTTGGTAAATTAATTAATGTTAATGTAATAGATTGTTTAGTTACTGTTAAAAATACGTGTCCACTTATCCCTTATATACCTTAATATATATAATATGGCAAACGCAAAAATACACATTTTTTCTTACATGACAATAAAAACACATCTTCAATAACTCATAATCTATTAAATTTAGCACAACACGGACATAAAAGAGCACAAATGTTTATCTTTGCATCGATAAAACTACATAAAATCATCCAATGGCAGGAAACGAAATATTCAACCGCTCCGAACTGCTCCTGGGACGTGAGGGGATGGAAGCACTGGACAGAACCAAGGTAATAGTCTTCGGTGTGGGAGGCGTAGGTTCGTGGTGCGCCGAGGGACTGGTACGTGCAGGGCTGACACACCTCACTATCGTGGACAGCGACCGTGTGTGCCCCACCAACATCAACCGCCAGCTCATGGCCACACAAGAGACCATAGGCCAGCCCAAGGTGGAGGCCATGAAGCAGCGTCTGCTCTCCATCAACCCCGAAGCGGAAATCCTGGCTCTGAACATGATGTACACCGAGGAGACGGCAGAAGGGTTCCACCTTGAGCAGTACGACTATGTGATAGATTGTATCGACTCCCTGCGCGACAAGTGCGACCTCATACTGCGCACCACCTCCTTGGAGCGCCCCACCCTGCTCTGTAGCATGGGAGCAGCACTGAGGATAGACCCCACGAAGGTGCGCCTTACGGAATTCTCCAAGGTGCAGGGCGATGCCTTGGCACGTGCCGTGCGCAACCGTTTCAAGAAGGCAAAGACCTTCCCTCGCCGCAAGTTCCTTTGCGTGCATAGCGAGGAACCAGCCATGGAGAACCACACCGGGGGCAACATCGTCCAGGAGGAATTGCAGTTCCGCAAGGTGCAGACCAATGGCTCACTATGCCACATCACCGCCATCTTCGGCATGATGCTGGCAGGAGAGGTGATAAAAACGGAAAAACGGACTTGCGGAGCTTGATGAGCGAAGGCGACTGCTTAGCTTGATGAACCAAAGGTGAATAATAAAAACTGAGCACACAAACATGACATAACCATAAAAAAACATCACACATTATGAAGCACTATTATTGGGAAGCCGCAATCATAGCATTGGCTATTGTGGTATTTGGCTCGTTCATACAGAACTCCTTGGCGAGGTTTGTAAACAAGGAACGAGTGGTGACCGTGAAAGGTCTGTCGGAGCGCGAGATGCCTGCCGACAAGGTGACATGGCCACTGGTGTTCAAAGAGTTGGGCAACGACCCTGCCGAGATATACCGTAGCATAGAGAGGAAGAACCAGGTGCTGGTATCGTTCCTTCAAGAGCAAGGTCTTGGCACCGACGAGGTGATGGTGAATGCTCCCGACATAAAGGACCGCTTTGCCGACTCGTGGTCGCAGGAACAGATAACGAACAGATATGTGGCCACCAGCGTGATAATAGTGACCAGCAACAAGGTGGAACTGGTGCGCTCCATCATGCAGAAGCAGGCACAACTAATGAAAATGGGCATAGCACTCATCACTGAGGACTATGGCAAGAACACTGTAAAGTATGAATTCACCCGACTGAACGACATCAAGCCCGAGATGGTGGAGGAGTCAACAAAGAACGCTCGCGCCACGGCAGAGAAGTTTGCCGAGGACTCGGATAGCGAGTTGGGCAAGATTCGTCGTGCCACCCAAGGTCAGTTCAGCATCAACGACCGCGACAACAACACCCCACACATCAAAAACATCCGCGTGGTCTCCACCATCGAGTACTATATTAACGATTAGCGGTGAGCGAAACCAGCACACACAGGAATCCTAATACAACAACCCGACCTGCCTCCCAATGAAAGAGAAGCAGGTCGATTTCCTTGTTGTTTCTTATCTTCCGACACACTTTGTTTATTTTAAGGTGTCGGCAATGCCGCCTTTAGATAGGGGGCAGAAGTGATTATTTACGAATAGGCCTTGACATGGGGTCAGGAAGCATCAGATCTATTGCCTCTGGCTGCATGACACGCAATATACGAAAGTCATTATAGCATTTTACACTCACCACATCGCCTGTACTTACCTGAAACGAATATACCTTCTCTTCTTTGTTGAAAGTTTGCTCGTTGCCATTTACAAACACCCTCAAATACCGCGAGTAGAAGTTGTAATCTGCAGGTTTGTGCAGATTTAGAGTAATGCCTTCAAGAGCGGAAGTCAGACTTGGTTTACATTCAAGCATGCATGCTGTGAACGCCATTAGCATAGAGGTCTTGGAAAAGGAAGATACATTTATAAATATATTATAATCTGCCATTTTCAGACAAAGCAACTCTATTGTTACTTTGCGATTAATCCTCTCTTCTACAATACCAATGCTCTGTATTTCAGAAATGGGAATTTCCACAGCTCTCTTTTTGGGTAACCAGCCTTTATCATATCCGCTGTAGTAAAGGGTGCCATTGGAAAAAGACATATCACCATGGATTAACATCGCATAACCCTGGTAAGCATAATATAGCAATATTGGAAGAAAAACCAATACTAAGAATGGTACATAAGAGTTGCATTGTTCAGCTAAACTAAAACTATACGGTACTATGGCTATACTCATAAACAATAGTATAGTAATGAGAAAGTACCACAAGTATACTAATCGTGACTTCTTGAAAAGTTGCCGTGAAATTCCTTGGTTCTTCATAAAAACGAATTCAATCAAAAATACAATTAAAACTATCCAAACTGATTTTTTTATCATTACTAAGTGCAAGAAAAATCACCTTACACGTATCTTTTTGCCGTTCTTGTCTATATTTAATTTTATCCAATTTCCTAAAGAATCCTTATAACAAAAGCCTTCACCTTTAAGAAATCACCACACGTGTCCAGCCGTGGATGTCGGGTTCGGTGCCGTACTGGATGCCACGGAGCTTGTTGTAGAGCTGGGTGGAGACGGGACCTGGCTTGCCATCCTTTGAGATGACATAGCTGATTTCATTCTCCAGATCATCAATGCGCTGAATGGGAGAGATAACGGCCGCCGTGCCACATGCACCAGCCTCCTCGAAGGTAGAGAGTTCTTCCACGGGGATGGGACGACGCTCAACATTTAAACCGAGGTCTTGAGCCAATTGCATCAGGCTCTTGTTGGTGATGGAAGGCAGGATGCTGGTAGACTTGGGGGTAACATAGGTGTTGTCCTTGATACCAAAGAAGTTGGCTGCACCGCACTCGTCGATATACTTCTTCTCCTTGGCATCGAGATAGAACTCGCAAGAGTAGCCCAGGTCGTGCGCCATCTTGTTGGCACGCAGAGAAGCGGCATAGTTGCCACCCACCTTATAGACACCGGTGCCAAGGGGAGCTGAACGGTCAAACTCGCGAATAATGACATAGGGATTGGTGGAGAAACCACCCTTGAAGTAAGGACCTACGGGGGTTACGAAGATGAGGAACAGATACTCCTCAGAGGGATGCACACCCACCTGAGCACTGGTACCTATCATCAGGGGACGGATGTAGAGGCTGGCACCGCTCTCGTAGGGAGGGATGAAACGCTCGTTGAGGCGCACCACACGATCCACCATCTCGTTGAACTTCTCCGTAGGCAGTTCGGGCATCAGTATGCCACGACATGTGCTCTGCAGGCGAGCAGCATTCTCGTCGGAACGGAACACACGCACCTTGCCGTCTGGACAACGATAGGCCTTCAAGCCCTCGAAAGCCTCCTGACCATAGTGCAGACAGGTGGCCGCCATGTGCATGGGGATGGTCTCCTCGCTACAATTCTCTATCTCGCCCCATGCGCCATTGCGATAATAGCAGCGCACGTT
>JAFYVX010000199.1 GCA_017558255.1 Bacteroidaceae bacterium | reverse complement strand
TTAATCTTGCAAACCTTCTTCAGGTCCTTTGCGTTCATTGCGCCATTTTCGTTCAGGGCTGTCCAAACAGCACCAGCAACGCTACCAATCTTCTCAATCATAACTTTTTACCTCTTGATTGTTAATAATTCAATACCTAATGCGTGAAAGTCTATTTTCACGATGCAAATATATGGGTATTTTATGATATACACAAGAAAATGGCTATAAATATATGTTATGCAACATAAATTTAAGCATAAAGCAGGCCTTTACCTATAATCTTCGGGCGTAAAGATGAAGTTCATGTACTCAGTTGTGTCAGTTGAAGATGTATATCGGTAGCGGAATGTGATACCGTGCCGTTTCAAATCTATAAGCCCTGTGTTGCTTCTGATATTGTCCAATAGGTTTCCATGGAAGATGTCAAGCATCTCCGAAGTGTACACAGATGTAGTATCCATAAGTCCGGAAACTGAATAGTGATAGCACATCATACGTACATCGGGAGTATACACAAGACTGTCCAGCATGGTGTATTTGTCCATAGGTTTAGGGCATGAGGACTCGGTAAACTCCTGTGCCTGACGTTTGATTTTTTCATCCATAGTCTCGTGGTTGCATGATACCAGCAAGGACATTATCAAGATGGAGCGGATGATGTTCTTCATATAGCAGAGATTATATACATATAAGTTGGTAGGTAAAGACGTGGGAAGGAATTTAACCCAAATCATAAAACAGTAGGGACGCTGGGTGCTGTGTTTGTGCTTCTACACAATGGCAGGCACTCGGACGCAGCACGCAGCATCCCTACAAGTGTGAGAGAAACTGCTCTCTGATACGTTTATATCCCCATTCTGGAAATCGGGGAGACATTAGTCCCTAAAAAAGTAGAACTACTCCTCAGGTTTCATGTTGGTATAGACGGTTTGTACGTCGTCAAACTCCTCCATCTTCTCCACCATCTTGTTGATTACCTCGCGCTGCTCGGGGGTAACCTCCTTCAGGTCGTTGGGGATGTAGGTGAACTCACCGCCTACCTCCTCAAAGCCCTTGGCCTCCAGAGCCTTCTGGATTTCGCTGTAGCTGGTAGGTTCGCCATAAATGGTGATTGTGGTTTCGTCCTTCTCCTCGTCGTACTCCTCATCGTACTCCTCCTCCACTCCGAAGTCGATCATCTCCAGGATGAAGTCGTCCATGTCCATGTCGGCACTCTTCTTGAAGGTGAAGACACACTTGTGATCAAAGAGGAAAGACAAGGAACCTGTTGTACCCATGTTTCCGCTGAACTTATTGAAGATAGAGCGCACGTCGGCAACGGTACGAGTGGTGTTGTCGGTAAGGGTGTCTACGAACACGGCTACACCATGAGGACCATATCCCTCGTATGTAACGCTCTTATACTCGCTCTGGTCCTTGCCCATAGCGTTCTTGATAGCACGCTCGATGTTGTCCTTCGGCATGTTCTCACGCTTGCACACGGCTATAACGGAGCGGAGTGTGGGGTTATTTTCGGGTTCGGGGCCGCCAGCCTTTACGGCTATGGCAATCTGCTTGCCCAGGCGGGTGAAAGTCTTGGCCATGTGGCCCCATCTCTTCATTTTTGCTGCTTTGCGATATTCAAATGCACGTCCCATATTGTTGTATTATAATTTTTGTTTTGTATTATTCTTGGGTTCTGAAAAACTTATCTGAGTTCGGCACCCAGTTGCTTGGTCAGTTGCTGGATTAGTTTCTGCATGATGGCATCGATAGCCTTCTCGCTCATGGTCTTCTCAGTATCCTGGAGGATGAAGTTCACGGCATACGACTTCTTGCCTGCAGGCAGGTTCTTGCCCTCGTAAACATCGAATAGCGTTACGGCCTTCAGCAACTTCTTCTCCGTCTGGTATGCTATCTGCTCTATGCTTGCAAACTCCACGCTCTGGTCAATGAGTAGAGCCAGATCGCGGCTCACGGCGGGGAACTTGCTTATCTCGGAATACTTGACAGCCTGGTTGCGGATGGTCTTCATGAGCAGTTTCCAGTCAAGGTCGGCAAAGAAGACAGGGTTCTCGATGTCGAATGCCTTCAGCACCTTGCGGCTTACAATACCCATCTTGACAAGCACCTTGCCACCACGGTTGCGGATTTCCAGGCTCTTCTCGAAGATGTCCTCTGCACCATCGGCAAATACGAGCAAGCCGAAGGGTACACCAAGGCGTGAGATGATATTCATCACGTAGGCCTTGAGTTCGGCAAAGGTACTATCCTCGTTGGCATGTGCCCAGTTTCCGGATACTCGCTTGCCTGTTACCCACAAGCCCATGTGCATCTCTTCTGAATATGCATCCAGAACGTGCTTTATCACCTCGGGGTCACGGCTGCTGGACACACCAGGAATGATGTCGGCACACTTGCGAGCCTGATCGTAATGATAGCAGTTGCCAAACTCGAACATGCGCTGGTCTGGCATGCGGTGTGCGGTGTTGCGTGCTATGCTCTCCAGACCACCGAACAATAGGCTCTGGCGCAATACGCTCAGGTCCTGGGAAAGAGGATTGAGCAGGCGCACACAATTCTCTTCCTTGTAGGTCTGCTGGGCACCGTTGGTGTAATATGATATTTTCTGTAGGCTGTTGTTCAGTATCTCATGGAAACCGCAACCCACCAGTTGCTCTGCAATGAGGTTCTGCAACTTGTGACTCTTGTCTGCCTCGCCTTTAACGGACAGACTGGACTTCACAGTTGACGGAATCTCGATGTTGTTGTATCCGTAGATGCGCAGGATGTCCTCCACCACGTCGCAGGGACGCTGAACGTCCACACGGTAGGCAGGTACGGAAAGCAGAATACCCTCGGCATCCTCATTCTTTATTTCCATCTCCAGGCTTGTGACGATGCTCTTCACCGTCTCAGCAGGGATGTTTTTGCCAATGAGAGTGTTCACGTAGGCATACTTAAGGTCTATGCTGAATGGTTCCACCACCTGCGACTGTACGTCCACTATCTGCATGCTCACCTTGGCACCAGCCAGTTCCTTGGCCATGATGGCAGCCTGCTTGAGGGCATAGATCTGTCCATTGGGGTCGATGCCACGCTCAAAGCGGAAACTTGCATCCGTCTGCAGGGCATGACGGCGCGAACTCTTGCGAATCCATGTGGGGTTGAAGTAAGCGCTCTCCAGAAGCACGTTGCATGTGGTGTCGTATGTACCGCTGCCCTTGCCGCCAAACACACCTGCTATGCACATGGGTTCCTCGGCATTGCAGATGGCCAGGTCGCGCTCGCTCAGTTTGTGCTCCACACCATCCAGGGTTACGAAGGGTGTGCCCTCGGGCATGGTCTTCACAACCACCTTGCCGCCCTGTATCATGTCTGCGTCAAAGCAGTGCAAGGGCTGGCCGTATGCCATCATGATGTAGTTGGTGATGTCCACTATGTTGTTGATGGGACGCAGACCTATGATGCGCAGACGGTCCTGCAACCATTCGGGACTTTCCTTCACCTCGCAACCTGTCAGTGTCAGGGCGCAATAGCGAGGACATGCCTCTGTTGCCTCCACCGTTACGGGAATCTGCAGGTCGGTATTGTCCACCTGGAATGCATCGCACGAAGGACGGTGCAAAGAGGTCTTGTAACCGTTCTGCACCAGCCATGCGTAGAGGTCGCGGGCCACACCCCAGTGGCTGCATGCATCAGCACGGTTGGGGGTAATGTCCACCTCTATCAGGTAGTCGCTCTCCAGATTGTAGTACTGCTTGGCAGGGATGCCCACAGGAGTTTCCTCGGGGAGCACGATTATGCCATCGTGGCTGGTGCCTACGCCTATCTCGTCCTCGGCACAGATCATGCCCAGACTTTCCACGCCGCGCAACTTGCTGCGCTTTATCACGAACTCCTGGTCGCCATCATACAACTTGGTGCCCACTACGGCAACAATCACTTTCTGTCCGGCTGCGACATTGGGAGCACCGCACACAATCTGCAAGGGGGCTTCCTGTCCCACATTGACAGTGCAGACGTGCATATGGTCGCTATTGGGATGCTCTTCGCATGTGAGGACCTCACCTGTCCACAAGCCTTCCAGTCCTCCCTTAATGCTCTGAACCTCCTCTACACTGCCTACTTCCAGACCTATGCTGGTCAGTGCTTTTGCCACCTCCTCGGCAGAGAGGTCTACGTCTACGTATTCACGAAGCCATTTATAGGATATATTCATATCAGTATATAAATAATGTATTCTCGTATTTCAAGGCACAAAATTATAAAAAAAAATGCACAAATAAGGTGAAAGAGGCAAATAAATGCTTTTTAACCCAAATCGGTCATTAGCGTTATGATGATAATAGTCTTATTTTTGAACCTTTTCGTTAAGCCAATTGAGCGGACTCGAACTTATTTGAAGTTAGCCTTGGCGAGAAAAGGTCGAATATAATTCAAACAGATGTTTTGCTACTTTGAGGGCGCAATGGGGTTCCATTGTAACCGAGAAGTAACGAAACAGAAATATAGGACTTGACCAAATAAATTTGCGACTTTTTTCTGTTATTT
>JAFYVX010000198.1 GCA_017558255.1 Bacteroidaceae bacterium | reverse complement strand
CCTTGTAACACGAAACAGTTCCTCCACCTGCATCAGTCCGGGCACTTGTGCCTTCACTATGCTGTTTATGGAGTCCTGCAAGTCGCTGTCCCACACGGCTTTGTCCACCACCAGCAGCAATTCGCTGGGCAAGCCCTTCGAACTTACCAGCACCTTCTTTTTCTCCCCCTCGCCCGAACAGGCAGCGAACATCAGTGCCACCAGCAGCATCCACATAATACGTTTCATAGTTTCTCGCTTTTATTGTGTTATTACTCAATAATCAGGCTGGAATTCTCTCCATGCGCTCTGAACTCCTCGGCATAGCAGCACTTTATCGTGGGCACACCAGAAGCATAATTTCCCTTGCGCTCCACGGTCATTTCCGTTTCCAGGACATATTTGCCATGAGGCAGGGCAGGAATGAAGTAGTCGGTACGGTCGTCACGAACCTGCATATAGTACGACAACCCCTTCTGCCAGGCGCAACCCGACAATTTTGATACAGGTTCCGCACATCCTGCACGGGGCACACTGAGCACCACGTATTCACAGTCGCGTTTGGCATCTATCACAATCCTCTCCTTGATGCGGTCGCCCACCTTGGGTTCCATGGTGCTGAAAGTACGTTGCAGAGCGAAGTCCGTTCCGGCATTCTTCACCTGCTCCACAGGAAGTGTGTACTCGCCATATACGGCCGCCCACATCACATCCTCACCATCATTCTTTATCACAACAGACTTGTTCCTGGTCAAGTCCAACGTATCTCTTTGTACTACAGAGGTGGCATCTGCTATCTTCTTGATTTTGCCACCGGTCAGGGCATACACGGCATCTATGCAGTCTATTGGCGACTTCCAGCCCTGTGTGCGTTTCTGATTCAATAGCCAGTACTGCATACCACGGATAGTGGCAGTATCCTCGGGACATACCGTCTGCCATGCCTCCATCACCTGCGTGTGGATGTGCAGACGACGGTCTATACTTGGCCAACTGCCACCACGATACGCCAGATAGGTTCCGTCCTTATGGTTCAGGCGGAACTTCAGCACTTTCACACCGTCCTTTAGAACAGCCTCCTTCAGGGCATGCTTCACTATCATGGCTATGGCTATGTACTCACTATCCATATCCTCAATATTGTCGGGTAGGCGCTTCAACACGTTCTTTACAAGTTGCAGGGATTCCTTGTCAGCCTCGCCGTCCTTCACAAGAACATACAGGGTGCGCAAGTCAGAGAGCCAAGGTGTCCAGTCCTTGTTATACTCCTTACGCTTCTCTATACTCTCCTTGAGGGAGGACTTCAGATAACGCTTGATACCAGCCATCACCTTCTGTGCATTGGGATTGACAGAGTTCAGGCGTGCCAGAAGATAACCCACCTCGCGAGTCAGGTAGGCATTGCCAGCCAGACCGGGGTACCACGGCATACTGCCATCCTCCTTCTGCATGGTGTACACCTTATTTATATATATAGTGGTATCTGGCAAGCCCAATCTGTGTGCGGCGTAGTATGCAGCAGCACAGGAAAGGACATCGCCGTATTCTGGCTGCGCCGCCTGTGGCAAGGCATCCAACGCCACTTGCACGGGATCGGTTATCTTCTCCACTATCACACGCTTGTCCTGTGCTCCGTTAGGGAAGAGGTCAGCAAGATTTACTGTTTCGCCCTGCCCTGCCTCCAGTGTCAGGGCCTTGCTCTCTGTCAAAGCCACGACAGAGGACAGCACAGGAATCTCCCTTTGCTCGCCATCACTGTCCTTCCCGGCAATGGCAACAGCCTTGAACTTCAGTCCCTCAATTCCTTCGGGCACGTCGCACGAGATCACGAGGACACTGTCCCTGTCCTTGTCCACCTGAAATGCCATGGTCTTCTTCACCAGCACCCTGTCGGTCTGTGCATCCATCACCTGAACCTGCACCTTGCCCTGCTGAGCCGCCTCGCCAGTATTGGACACCTGTACTGAGAACGACAGATGGTCCTTCTCGCGGACAAACCTGGGCAGATGTAACTTTGCTGTCAGTGCCTTGCGTGCAACTACCTTGTCACTCAGTGTGCCCACTCGCATATCGCGAGTATGTGCCAAACCGTTCAGTCGCCATGTTGTCAGACTCTGTGGCATGGTAAATGTTATCGCCACCCTACCCTCGGCATCGGTGCGCAACTGGGGCATGAACATTGCCGTCTCGCTGAAATCCGTTCTCACATCCACACCAGCAAAAATGTCATCTTCCTGAATTTGTGCCGATTCTTCCAACTCTGCCATGCCAGCACCTGGACTATTAACTTTGATATACCTTTGAGTACCACCGGAAAATGTCCTTTCAAACAGCATGGTTACATTCTTTCGGTTAAAGTAATCCTGGTTAAAGGTACTGTACTCATATTGGGGAATCTTGGGATACCAAACATAGAATTTCATTTCGCATAACATGTCCAACTTATAGAACCACCCCTCTCTACTTTGCTGAGCATAGGGCAAACTGTGGTTCATGGGCAGAACAAACTTCCATTCATTAGCGCCAAACGCATCCAAGGACGCATCGTACATACCCAGCATCACATTGGCATCCACGGGCTGTCCCTTGGCATCAGTCACACGCATGGTCCATTGCTCCGTGGCCCCTGGCTGGGTAAAGTCGCGGAAAGTTTCCCAATGCAGATGAAGTCTGGTATCAGGAAGCCGTTTGTACAATGGAATGTTCTTGGAACGCACCATGCCATCCAGCACGTATGTTGCCATCAGGCGAATGCCGTCGGCATAACTGTCCTTATATGGAATATCCATGCATGTCAGTGTATCCGTCAGCAGCATCACAGTATCTATTGCCACGCTCTCGCCGGCAAATCCAGTCAGGAAGACATAGCGCTGCTCTCCTGCCGGCATTCTGAATTCTAACCTGGCAGGCGTTTGGGCATCAAAGGAATCTACAGGACACTCCAGCCATTCCTTGGCCTTATTCCCTGTCTCCACCATTGGGGGATCGGCAAACAGGCGCACGAAGGCATAGTCGGTCTGAGTTTCGCCCTGGGCAGAAAGCACAGACACGTCCACCTTCACCCTTGGAGCATAGCGATAGGTATATGCCCGGCTCACAGGTACCGCCAGTACAAATCTTCCCTCCATGTCTGTATAGACGGTATCCAAGTGGCGGGTCTCGTCAGCAGACATCCCTCGCCACCACCAGCAGGTCATCCTCCTTGCTGTGGCAGTTACCCTGCCGCCTCTCAGGGGTGTGCCGTCATAGTTCATGGCACGTCCAGACATGTATATTATGCTATCTTTAACCTCTTCTTCCTCACCTTCCTCTTCTTCCTCCTCTTCCATGGGCAGGACACTCACTTCCATATCCCTCTCGTCCATCTCCACATAGAATGCTGGGCGCTTGTACTCCTCCACCCGTATGTCGTGAACCGTACCATCCACACGCACCCAGTAGATGCCCAGTTCCGCATCCATGGGAATCTCCAGTGTTGCGCTCAGACTACCGAAATCGTCCGCGCGAAGCGTCGTGTCAGCCAGCACCTTGCGAGTCCTCTGCTCCTGCAGCTGAACCCTGCATTCGGTACTTTGCCGGACCTGTGCCTCCCAGTGCTTCATGCTATACAGAATGGCAGACATCTGCACCTTCTGGCCTGGACGGTATATGCTTCTGTCCGTATAAATGGCCACGCGCGACTGCTCCTTGGAAGACGGCGCATTGTACTGATAACTGTCATAGTATGCAATTTCCGGCAGACAACTGTCCGCACCAAGGACAACACGCACGGTATTTCGTACCGTGTTCTTCTCCTTACCTTTTATCACCGTAGCTTCGGGAATCGGTTTGCCTGTGCGTGCATCCACCACAGTGGCACGAGCCTGTTTGCCGGGCATATCCGTAACAAAGTATTGCAAGGCCGATACCACGAAGTTTTTCTTCAACTTCTTGGGTTTCTCCCTCAGGCGTGCATCTGTCTTGCAACTGAACTCCATTATATAGCGTCCAGGCTTGGTGGGAGCGACAAGCGGGTTCTTTTCCAGCAGCTTGCCACGGCTGTCCAGCAAACGCCACTGCACCTGCTTCACGTTGACAGAGTCCTCTATGGTCAGATTCAGGGAGTCTCCAGGATAATAGACTTTTGCCATGTACACCCTCAGCTTCGGAGCAGCGTCACGTATGGAGTCGCGGATAGCCCACAGGCGTTCCTTTTCTGCCTTCACCTGGGCAGGTTTACTGTTGCCATGAGCCACATAGAAGTCTATCAGTTCCTGTTCGCTCATCACCGAGTCCACCGGCACCCAATAGCGTGCCGCCTTCCATACCACATAGAGCATGTTGCGGCCGTACACCTTCTCGTCCTTGCCACGCTTCACCACCGGAAGCCAGTCCTTGGTGGGGGCGTTGTACAGGAGTTCAGGTTCTGCCAGGGCCTCACGGAAGAGTTCCAGACTTCTGCGGCGCCACGCCCCCGTAGCATCGGAATAGGCACGCATGGCATACAGTTGGCCCAATGCTGCCGAATACACGGCTCGGGCAGTTCCGCTCTTGCCCTCCCTCACCTTCTCCAGATACTGCAGGTTGTACTCTATGCTGTCTGGCGAATTAGCCTCCCTCAGCAGGCACTGTTCCAAAATCTTGGCCAGCTCGTCCTCACGTGCACTCACTGCCATGGGCATGAGCAATGCCATGGCAAGGAAAATTGTACTTATCAGCCTATTCATCTTGCAATAAATGTTTGTGTTACAAGCACAAAGTAACACAAAATTCGCACACCTTCCAACAAAATCACCTCATAATTGGCCTAATTTACACTTTTTTACTGCTATTTAATTTAATTTGACTAACTTTGCATCACAACTTTAACAATTACATTACGCACATGGACGAAATCACACTGAACATGCTCACCGCCCTCACCGATGCCTGCGAGGGACATCTGGTTCTGAACTATGCCGGCATAGAGAGTTCCACCTCGGACGAGAACCTTAACATCACCATAAAGATGCAGGACGGCCGTATCCTACAGCCCGAGCAGGTAGACGTTAAGGCACTGAACGATGCCGTACAGCACTGGAAAGAGGAGCATCCCGGTTTCTTCCAGCGTATTCTGGGAGCAATGATGTAAGAGAGGGAAGAGTCTATAACATGAAAACAGGACTTGTTCTTGAAGGAGGCGGCATGCGCGGACTCTTCACGGCAGGAGTGCTCGATGTTATGATGGAGCGCGACATCAAGGTGGATGGCATCGTAGGTGTCTCTGCCGGTGCATGTTTTGGTTGCAACTACATTTCCAAGCAACCAGGCAGAATACTGCGCTACAACATCAACATGAAGAACGAACCTCGGTACATGAGCACACGCAATTTCCTGCTCACCGGCAACCTGATGGATGGTGAGTTTGCCTACCACACTCTGCCTGACATACTCGACCCCTTCGACAAGGAGACCTTCAACAAGAGCGATGTGGAGTACCATGTCGTGTGCACCGATGTTCTCACCGGCGAACCGGTATACAAGCACCTTACCGCCCCTGTCAACTATGAGTTCATGGAATGGCTCCGCGCCTCTTCCTCCCTCCCCCTGGTATCCAAACCTGTGCAGGTGGGAGGCAGACTGATGCTCGATGGCGGCATGACCGACAGCATACCTCTGAAATATTTCCAGAAACAGGGATTCGGACAGAACATCGTGGTGCTGACCCAACCCCTCGGTTTCACCAAGAAGCGTACAAAACTGATGCCCCTTTTCCGCACCTTCATGCGCAAATACCCTGCCATAATCGATGTCATGAACCGCCGCCACATCATGTACAACGCTCAACTTGCATACCTTGCACAGGAAGAAAAGGCAGGACGCATAACCATCATTGCCCCCGACGACACCCTACCCATAGGCCGCACCGAGCAGAACGTGGAAAAGATGAAACGAGTCTACCAGATGGGGCGCGAAGCAGCGATGAAAGCATTCTCGCTATAAAGCCAGCAAGCTTCCTTAGCAGGAATACTCCAGTTTCCCTACAGAGAAACTCCAGTTTCCCTACAGAGAAACTCCAGTTCTCCAATAGGGAAACTCATGCGCCAATAGTATCAGTGTCCAATAACGGCAATGTCCTCCCAAGGAAAGAACCTCGGGAGGACATTGCTGTTATTCTATGGTGCAACAACCGTCGCACCGTTTATCTTGCCTATTACTTCACTGCCAGAACCTCTATCTCCACCAACGCACCCTTAGGCAGATCCTTTACTGCTACGGCAGAGCGTGCGGGGAAAGGCTGGGAGAAGAACTGGGAGTACACCTCGTTCATGGCAACGAAGTTGGCCATATCGCTAAGGAATACGGTGGTCTTCACCACGTGTGACAGGTCGGTACCTGCTGCGGCCAACACTTGAGAGGCATTGGTGAGCACCTGGCGTGTCTGCTCCTGTATGCCGCCTTCAACAAAGTTTCCTGTAGCAGGATCGATGGGTATCTGACCGCTGCAGAATACCATACCATTCACTTCTATCGCCTGGCTGTAAGGACCGATGGCAGCAGGCGCCTTGTCTGTACTGATTACTTTCATAGTTTATATGCTTTAATTATATAATGTGTTTTTCTTGTCGGAGTGATCCGAATTGTCCGAATTGTCCGAATAATCCGAATAGCCGGACGCTGCGTTTTGTTTATCTCTTTTGGACGCTGCACGCTGCGTCCCTACCATGCTATCGGTTACTTACAGTTTTGACTTCGTCGAACTTGCTACCGCTCGACATAGTTTAAACGAGTTTAACTCTGTTCTCGCTTATTCGCAGTTTTCCGTTTTCACCTTTCCGTTTTCCGTTCCCCTAATATACCTGGCACTGTGTGCTGAAACCTGCTTCCTGCAAGGCAGTGCGGATGGTCTCAACGTGCTCGTGATTGCGGGTTTCCACCTGGAGCTGCAGGATGCAGTCGGTTACACGGTTGGAGTCATCGCTGCGCTCGTGGTTCACCTTCACCACATTGCCACCTAATGAGGATATTATCTGACTGACACCCACGAGCTGACCGGGCTTGTCCTCGAGGGTGATGGTGAGCTTGCAGATACGACCGCTCTTTACAAGACCTCGGTGAATGACACGGTTCAGGATGGTAACGTCCACATTACCGCCACTGAGTATGCAGATGGTCTTCTTGCCGGCAATGGGCACCTTGTTGAACATGGCAGCCGCCACCGCCACGGCTCCGGCACCTTCCACCACCATCTTCTGCTGCTCAATGATAGCAAGGATAGCGGCACAAATCTCGTCCTCCGTTACGGTGACAATGCCGTCCAGGTGCTTGTGACACAGGTCGTAGGTCAGTTCGCCAGGCTGCTTCACGGCAATGCCATCGGCAACGGTACTCACGTTGGACAAGCGCATGATGCGCCCGTCGGCAACACTATGGTACATACTGGGAGCACCGGCAGCCTGCACACCCCACACCTCCACAGAGGGGTTGAGGCTCTTTATGGCATACGCCACACCACTGGCAAGACCGCCACCGCCGATAGGGACAATGACGCTCTGCACATCGGGCAACTGCTCCAGGAGTTCCAGACCTATAGTGCCCTGACCAGCTATCACCTTTTCGTCATCGAAGGGATGCACAAAGGTGTAACCGTGCTCGTCGCGCAACTTCAAGGCGTGTTGGTATGCATCGTCGTACACGCCAGGCACCAGACATATCTCAGCACCATAGCGACGTGTTGCCTCCACCTTACTGATAGGAGCACCTTCGGGCAGACAAATAAGGGACCTCACCCCGGAATGCGTAGCACCAAGTGCAACGCCCTGGGCATGGTTGCCTGCCGAGCAGGCTATAACGCCTCGTGCCTTCTCCTCGGCAGAGAGCTGGGAAATCTTGTAGCATGCGCCACGCACCTTGAAGGAACCCGTAACCTGCAGGTTCTCGGGCTTCAGGTAGATGTCGGCATCCGTATTCAGGCGTGGTGCCTGAACCAGATCCGTACGGCGGATAATGCCGTTAAGCACATATCGTGCCTTGTATAGTTCGTCTAAGTTCATCTTTTCAAACGGAAAGGTGAAAACGGAAAACGGAAAACTTGTTCTAACGGAAAACGGAAAGGTTTAATCCACCCCCTCCGCGCTTCGCGCTCGTCCCCCTGTCTCAGAGGGACAGTTGAGAAAACGGAAGGATGAGTAATTAGCGGATTAGTTTTCCGTTTTCACCTTTCCGTTTTCCGTTTCCTTAAATGCTTGCCAGCAGGGCCTTCAGGAATACCCAGAACTTCTCTACGCTGGGAATGTTGCAACGCTCGTCGGGAGTGTGGGGAGAGCGCATTGTGGGACCGAAGCTCACGAGGTCCATATTGGGATACAAGGCACCGATGATGCTGCACTCAAGACCGGCATGGCACACCTCCACCTTGGCATCCTCATTGAAGCACTGCTTGTACACATCCACCATCTTTGCCACGATGGGAGAGTCAAAGTTGGGCTGCCAGCTGCCATACTGACCACCGAACTCCACCTTCATGCCCACCATGCCGAAGGTGCATACCATCATCTCCTGCAGGAACTCCAACTGGGTGTCGCAGCTGCTTCGTGCCAGGATAAGGATCTCGGCATTACCCTCGCCAATGTTGATGATGGCAAGGTTGCTGCTGGTTTCCACCACTGTGGGAATGCTGGGGATGAAGCGCAACACACCGTTGTGACATGCCATGATGGCGCTTACCAGGTTGTCCTGAATCTCCACAGGCACCTGCTTTGCGGGCAGTTGCACCTGTTCCATGCTTACCTCTATGCTGTGCTCCACGCCACGATACTCGTCCACGAACTGCTTCTGGCAGAAGTCGCAGAGTTCCTTCAGGTCGTCCACGTTCTCCTTGGGCAGGGTGAGCACTGCCTCGGCAGTACGTGGGATGGCATTTCGCATGTTGCCGCCGTGCCATGAAGCCAGACGAGCCTCATCATCCAAGATGGCCTGACGCACGATACGAGCCAGCAGCTTGTTGGCATTGCCACGGCCCTCGTTGATTTCCAGACCTGAGTGGCCGCCACGCAAACCTGCCACGCTAACCTTAACGGCTACGTCGTCGGCATCGGTGTCTACCTCCTGATATTTCATTGTGGCGGTAATGTTCACGCCACCGGCGCTGCCGATGACGAACTCGCCCATGTTCTCATTGTCGATATTCAGCAGGATGTCGCCCTTCAGGGTGTCGGCGCTCAGGTGGTTAACACCGTACATGCAGGTCTCCTCGTCGGCAGTAATCAGAGCCTCCAGAGGTCCGTGCTCTATGTCCTTTGACTCAAAAACAGCCATGATGGCAGCCACACCGATACCGTCATCGGCACCCAATGTAGTACCCTTTGCCTTGAGCCACTCACCGTCTACCCATGTCTGGATGGGGTCGGTCTCAAAGTTGTGCGTGCTCTCGTCGGTCTTCTGGGGCACCATGTCCATGTGGGCCTGCATCACAGCAGTACGGCAATTCTCCTTGCCGGGGGTAGCAGGCTTGCGCATAACGATGTTCTCGGCATTGTCCTTGAATGCCTCTATGCCACGCTCGGCAGCCCACTGCAGCAGGAATTCCTGTACCTTCTGCAAATGTCCGCTTGGACGGGGCACCTGTGTAAGCAGATAGAAATTCTGCCAAATCTCTCTGGGGTTAAGGTCGTTGATTGTCATGATATTTGTTTTTTAGGTTTTGTTATTGTAGGGAGGAGAAGAGGACGGTAGAGGATGGAAGAGGACTTGATAGGACAGTTTTCCTTTTTCCGTCTCTATATACTCCCTCCCATAGAGGGGAGGGTTGGGGAGGGGTCTTTTTTCCTCATTCTCGTCATCGCCAGGGCTGCCAAGGCATAGAGACCGAGCACCACCGTGAGCATGGTTTGCAGGGTGTGCACTATGAGGGCAAACACAGCGGCATCGTTGTCCTGCACGCCATAGAGCACCAGCACGGTCTTCACCACGAAGTGCCAGGGGCCTGCTCCGTTGGGCGTAGGAACCAGCACTGCAAAGCATCCCACCACAAAGGCAACGAGAGCCGCCACCGAACCGAGGCCGGCAGTGTATTCAAAGCAATAGAACGCTATATAGAAATGCAGGTAGTAGCTAACCCATATGCCCACGCTATACAGGAGGAAGAGCCATGGGTTCTTGAGTCGTGCTACACTCATCATTCCCTCCATCAGTTT
>JAFYVX010000197.1 GCA_017558255.1 Bacteroidaceae bacterium | reverse complement strand
GATTGGGTGCACGATGCCTTCGGTTTCGAGGAACTCCATGAAGGGGGCTTCCTGAACGGAGGCAATCTTTACGCTCTCCGACTTGATGCTCTGACGGCGTGGGGAGAGTGCCACATAGATGGTGTAGACAACGATGCCTGCAAGTACAAGGCATCCAAGGATGTGCATGCGGTACTTTACATACCAGGGGCGGGGGGGAAGTTGAATGTCCATAGGAAATTAAGGTAGAGGACCCTCCCCCTTGCCCCTCCACAAGGGAGGGGAGTATATACAATAAGGGGGATTGGGGTCTTGGTTAATGGATTGGGGGACCCTCCCCCTTGCCCCTCCACAAGGGAGGGGAGTATATACAATAAGGAGGATGGGGGCTTGGTTAATGGATTGGGATTAATTTAGTTAGTTGATTAGGACCCTCCCCCGTACCCCTCCGCAAGGGAGGGGAGTATATAGAACAGGGGGTAAGGGGGAGTTAGAGAGTTAGTCATTAGAGTATTTATTAGTTAGTTGTAACCACTCCCCTCCCTTGTGGAGGGGTTGGGGGAGGGTCCGCTGGTTTAGGGGAGGGTCTTCAGTTGCTCTGTTATTGGAGTATTATGCTGAAAATCATATCCTGTCATTGAGCGGAGGGTGTAGTACAGGCTCCAGAAGGTGCTCATGGCAGAGAGATAGGAACGGCGGGCGTTGTTGCGCTCGGAGATGGCATCGTTGAGGTCGAGAAGGGAACTTTCGCCCATGATGTAGAGACGCATGGCCACGGTGTGACGGTGCTCGGCACGACGACCGGTGAGCTGGGCTATGTGTACCTTGCGTGCCTGCATGTTGAACTGGGAAACAACTTTCTGCACATTCTGGCGGAAGTCCTCCATGCCTTGCTCTGCCTGAATCTCGGTGAGTTCCTGTTGTGAGCGTGCCACACGCACCCTGCCTTTGCCTCGGCCCCAGTCGAGGATGGGAAGGGAGAGGGAGATGCTGCCATACTCTTGGGTGAGGGGGCGATGATAGGCAGAGGCTATGGTGCTGCCCGTCTGCGAGAGGCCGAACTGAAGGTAGATGTCGGCCTTGAGGCCCGCATTGGCCTTGGCGTATGAGAGAGAGCTGCGGGCCTCTTGGCGTATGCGCTCGTAATATACAGGGTCGGGGCTGTTTTGCATGGCCAGTTCAAGTGCCTGTGCGTAAGGAACCTCGAACTCTGGCACCGTGTCGGGTATGACGAGGCGTATGGGAGTGTCCTGGGCAAGGCCAAGGAAGGAACGGAAGTTCTGCATCTGCTCCTCGAGTGAGATCTCTGCATCCATGGCATTTGTCTCTTCGCTAAGGCGGCGAATCTCCAGCTGGAGCATCTCGTTCTCGGTGATGGTGCCTATCTTGTAGCGTCCCTGTGCCATGCGATAGAGGGTGTCGGCACTGGCGAAGTTGCTTCGTGCCATTTCCAGGTTGCTCTGTGCGTTGGCAAGGCTGAAGAAATAGGAACAGCTGCTGGCAGAGACGAGTTCTATGGTCTCGGCATAGTTCTTCTTTGCCTCGGTGTAGCGCAAGGGTTCTATGCGCTTGTCCCACTTGAGCGAGTTATGGCCGAAGAGGCTCTGCTGGTAGCCTATGCTTATGGGCACGGTGCTGAACATATTGGTGTGGTTGCTGAGCTCGCGATGAAAGTTGGCGGTGCTCTTTACAAAGAATGTACCACCCGTCCAACTGATGTTCTGGTTGATGCTCAGGTTGAGGTCGGCACCCAGCTGGCTCTGGCGAAGATAAAGCGAACTGCCATCGCTCTGGGTAATCTTGTTTATCTGGTTGTTGATATAAGGAGAGGAGGTCAGGGTGACACTGGGCAGATAGTTGGCACGGAAGTTGCGGTAGTTCCAGTGCTGGGAAAGGAACGAGTGACGAGCACTGCGTGCCGTGGGCGACTGCTCGAGGGCAAGGGAGATGACTTGCTGAAGGTCGAGCACCAAGGTGTCCTGAGCCTCTTGGGCAATGCCATGCAACGGACATGCAAGGCATAGCACCGAGAGTGCCCCCATGGCAAGTCTCCGTAGGGAGGGGAGAGGGTGAAGAGATGTTATCATATCGCGAACATTATATATATATTAGACTTACTATTTATATGTCTTAGCACCCTGTTTTAGACAATACGGTGTCTTGCCTTAGACAATACGACGACCGAGCCTTGACAATACGACGAGTTTTTATGCACGTTTTGAGGTTTAAGGCAAGGTATTGTGCCGTGGGCGCTCATTATATATATTGCAAATATCGTGCCACAATGGGAAAATGCTGAACATTAGCGAATTAATCCCTATTTTGACGCTCTAAAAAGTGTGCGAAAACGAACACAGGTGTGCGAAATCGCACATCCGCACAAGTTGGCTTTTGGAAAAGTGCAGAAAACTGAGGGCAAGGGCATAAAATAACCTTCCTCGGCTTTGGAAGATTCAAGTGTTTTACTTATCTTTGCCCGCAATCATTATTGGTAAACCCTGACGCAAAACTTATCAATACATAACTTCATGGAATGTAGAGGCAAGATATTGATTGTTGATGACAATCAGGACATTCTTCTGTCGTTGAACATGCTGCTGAAACCCTGGGTGGAGGCTATACGAGTGATTACCAAACCGGAGCGCATAATAGAGTTCATGGACAGTTTCCAACCCGATGTGATCCTGCTGGACATGAACTTCCGCAAGGACATGGTGAGCGGCGAGGAGGGATATGAATGGCTGGCACGCATATTGGAGCACGACCCAACGAGCGTGGTGGTGTTCATGACGGCATATATCAGTACGGAGAAGACGGTTAGGGCCATAAGGGCCGGAGCCTTGGACTTCGTTGCCAAGCCTTGGGACAACAAGAGGATGCTGGAGGTGGTGCACTCTGCCGTGGATATGAAGCGGAGCAAGATGGCACAGATCCAGGCTCAGGAACATGAAGACCAGAACGGAGAGGAGGCACAAAGCGAGGGCAGCAACTTCATTGGCGAGTCTCCACAGATACTGGAACTAAAGTCGCGCATGGGCAGAGTGGCAAGAACCGATGCCAATGTGCTGATAACCGGAGAGAACGGTACCGGCAAGGATGTGCTGGCAAGGGAATTGCACAGGCTTTCCAAAAGAGGCGACCAGCCTTTCGTGTCCATCGACCTTGGATGTGTGCACGAGCAACTGTTTGAGAGCGAACTGTTCGGTCATGTGAAGGGTGCCTTCACCGGTGCACATACCGCAAAGCAGGGCAGGGTTCAGCAGGCAAACGGCGGTACGTTGTTCCTGGACGAGATAGGCAACCTGTCCTTGCCTATGCAACAGAAGCTGCTCACCGTGATAGAGAGGCGCGAGGTGTCTCCCGTAGGCTCAAACCAGGTGCAGAGGGTGGACATACGCATAGTGGCGGCAACGAATGCCAATCTGCATGAACGTGTGGCGGAGGGAACTTTCCGCGAGGACCTGCTTTACCGTCTGAACACCATAGAGATGCATATCCCGCCTCTGAGGGAAAGAGGCGGAGACATTATGCTTTTGGCCAGACACTTCCTTGCCCGTTATGCCGAGAAGCATGGGGGAGAGGTGAGGGACTTCACTGCTCGTGAGGAGGCCAAACTGATGGCACATTCGTGGTATGGCAATGTGCGCGAGCTTCAGCATAGTGTGGAACGATGGATAATAGACCCTCAGGCTCCACTTGTCACAGAGAGCATGAAGCAGACAAAGCCAGAGAACATCTACGATACGCTGAACCTGGAGGACATAGAGCGCCTGGCAATTCGCAAGGCTTTGGAACAGGCCAATGGCAACATGAAACTGGCCTCCGAACTATTAGGCATCACACGCTATGCGTTGTACAGGAAGATAGACAAGCATGGGATATAAGAGAGAGGAAGACCCACCCCGGCCCTCCCTGTGAGGGAGGGAGAGGAGAAAACGGAAATCTGCTCTTTAACGGTGAGCGGATGAGAGTTGAGCGATTTATCCACCCCCTCCGTCGCTTCGCTCACCTCTGGCCCTAGCGTCGCACTGGGTAGTGCTCCCCTCATGAGGCACAAAATGACATTTAGTCATTTTTCAAAAGACCTCATTCGCCACCCAGTCTCAGGGGGACAATCGGCTTGCGCAGTGTTTTCTGTTGTAACTGACTCTCCCCCTGAGACAGGGGGAGTACCCCGCAGGGGGGAGGGGGTGGATAAACTCTCTGCGCTCTCTTGTCGTAACGAAGTTTGCGACCACTCCAGCGCCAGCGTTAAACACGAAAAGGAATAAAAACTCGGCGCTCTTCGCGTAATCTGCGTGCAAATATAAATCCACTTAACCTCTCAGCAAATAAATCTCACGCAGAACGCAGAGACGAACAGAAACGGACTTGCGAAGCTTGATGAGCGTAGACGAATAAAGGTGAAAATAGAACCACTGACCACAAGTAGGGACACAGCAGCCGTGTCCGAAACAGAACTACAGAAGCAAGCACAACGGACACGGCATGCCGTGTCCCTACAGGCAGGTAAATAAGTAAACGGAAATGGGATTTCTGCAGAATATCTTCTACAATAAAAGCACACGACGGCTTAGGCAGATGCTGGAGTCTGTGCGCATGAGGGATTTCAGCTTGCAATACTCTCTGGAGCATCTGCATGGCGAGGAACGACGTATGGCAGAGGAGATAAATGCCGTGATACGCGAGTTCCGTGAGTCGGAACACCAGCGTGTGAGTGATTCGCACCTCTACGATGCCATGCTCTCCAAGGTGGATGCCATACTGATTGCCACGGACGAGAACGGACGTGTGCGATGGATGAACAAGGCTGCCATAGAGGGCTTGTGCGGTTTCCGATTTGACAACCTTGACCAACTGGCTGTGCTCCATCATACATTACCCCTGCAACTGAGAGGCCTGAAACGTGGAGCATCGCAATTGGTTTCGTATGTCAGCAAGGAGGGTGAGGAAAGGCAATATGCCGCATCGCGCACACAAGTGTTCGTAAGCGGTATACCTTATATATTATATAGCCTGCAGAGTGTGGCAAGCATACTGGAGCAGGGAGAGATTGAAGTTCAGCAGAAACTTATCCGTGTACTGACGCACGAGATAATGAACTCGCTGGCTCCAATAGTATCGCTCTCCAATACCTTGGCGGAGAACCTTTCTAACGACGGGGCAGGGGAGAAATACAGCAACGAGGAGGTGCAGATGGTGTTGTCCACCATAAGCCGAAGAGCCAACGGATTGATGGACTTTGTGCAGAGGTATCGCACGGTGTCCAATATACCTCGCCCTGATTTAGAGAATATTAGCATAGGACGATTGATGGAAGACTTCCAACGCATGTGCGCCTCTATGCTAAGGGAGGATTGCCATATGGAGTATGACGTTCAATGTGCCGAAACCTTTGTGCGACTGGATTCTTCGCAGATAGAGCAGGTGCTGATAAACCTGATGAAGAACGCTCTGGAAACGGAGGCAACAAGGGTTAGGGTGAAGGTTGCTCTGTCGGAAAACGGCAGACATGTGGTGATGTCAGTAGAGGACAACGGTGGCGGCATATCGCAGGAAGTGGTGGACAATATCTTTACCCCGTTCTTTACTACCAAGGAAGGAGGGCAGGGCATAGGCCTGGCCGTATGCCGACAAATAGTGAGCAACCACGGTGGCCTGATAGGTGTGGAAAACAAAAGCTATGCCGACGGAAGCAAAGGTGTGCGCTTCACTTTGCGTCTGCCGATGAGAGGGTGATAATAGTGATTTCTGGCCAAGCACCCAGACGGAAAGGAATATTGGAACCAGTGCCTGTGTTGACGTGCAGGTACTGGTTGTTTTCTTTATAAAGGCCTCCCCATTCGGTAAAGAGGAGTGCCGATGGCGACCATCCTGCTATGCGCAGATGCATGGCATGAGTGTGTCCGGAGAGAGTGAGGGGAATATCCGTGTGGGATAGTATGGCACGGCGCCAATGCGAAGGGTCGTGTGTAAGCAGTACCTTGTAGCATTCGGCCGAAAGACCGGAAGTGGCTTTGCCAAGGTTGGCACGTGCTGGAAAGGGCGGATGCCCGTCGTTTTCCACGCCAACGATGGCTATGGAGTCATTGCCATTGTGCAGGACAATGTGCTCGTTCATTAGCAGGTTCCAACCCATCTGTCTCTGCATGGCAATGACTTCCTCCAGTTGGGCTTTGTGTTCGGAGGCTGATTTCCTGGGACCATAGGTGCAGTAGTCGTGATTACCCAGAATGGAGACTATGCCACAGGGGGCTTGAAGACGGGAAAGGGTTTCAATGAAGGGACGAAGTTCTGTGGGCGAAGAATTGACGATGTCGCCGGTAAAGGCGATAAGGTCGGGTGATGCCTCGTTTACCATTTCCACGATTCTCTCCACCGTCTCAGGCTGGGAGGCATAGGTGCCAAGATGGAGGTCTGAGATGTGAGCGATACGGAATCCATGAAACGAAGGGGGCAAGGTGTGGTTCACAGCCTCTGTTTCCCTGACGGTGATACGCTTCCATCCGAATGTTATGCCATAGAGCGACACGGCAATGAGCATGATGCGCAACGCCAATCCTGCTCGTGGCATGCGCAACAAAGCCATGAGGGCATGTAACCATCGTGGCAGGAATGCAAGCAAAAACATGTATATGCCAAGACTGAACATCCATGTGAACATGCTGCCCGTGAGCATCATGACTATCAGTAGCGCCGTGATGCAAAGTGGCAACCAGTGCAGGTAGCGCCAAGGCGAAGCGTGATGGCGTACTACTCTGTACCAGAGATATATGTCGGATGCAAGCGAAAGCAGGCAGATGATAATCAGGGATGTCAGTATCATGTGGATGTGGTATCAACGGAGTCGCCGGTCTCTCCTTCCTTCAGCGCTGCAAAGGGTGCAAACTGGGAGGCACGGGCCTCCATGCTCATACGGCGTCGCCCGGTAGGGTTCCAATGGGGCAGGTTGATGATATCTTCGTATTCGTTCATTTGCGATGTCCTCCTATCTGGCTGTTACGCTCGCGCCCTGTGGCACCTTCGTCAAAGTTCACTCCTTTCAGAAGAGCATTCTTTCCATAACGCTTGCGGATGGCGAGGGATGCTTCCATAAGTCGTCTTTCTTTTGTGTCACCAGCGTCTTGTTGTGAGGATGGATTGTCCTGTTCGGGGAGGTCGATGAAGAGATCAAGTTGCACGGCTCCTCCCTTTGGGCGATGCATGCCTTCGGATTCCGATACTACGTTTGACGCGGTGATGTTTATGCGGCGGACGAGCAGGATGGGGTCGATGATGCGCTCATAGAGTAGCATGGCAGCCTCGGTGATGTGGTGGGCAGAACTGGTGGTAAGTGGAAGATTGTGGCTTCCGTGGGCATGGGTGGGAACCTGTCGGCCATAGTGGTCGGTGGTGATGGGACCCTTGTACAGGCTTCGGATGTCCTCGCGCACAAGGCATTCCATATCGTAGCCGATGGTAAGTACAATCTGCGGTGTGAGCAGGTGTTTGGAAAGAAGGTCGAGAGCCAGAGCCTCGGCCATCTCACGTACTACCACGCGTGCCTTGTCGGTGGGGTAGGGATAGTTGAGCACTTGTCCGCTGGACACGGAGGAAGACTTCGGGCGGTATGCCTTGATGTCGCTGATGCGGCATGGTTCCCATCCCCAGGCATGGTCGATGAGGAGTTCGGCATTCACACCGAAGAGTTTGTACAGGAGCGCTTCGCTGGAGAGCGACATGCGTGCAAGTTGTCCCATGGTGGTGACTCCGTATTTGGCCAGTTTCTCTGCTGTCCTGCGTCCCACGCGCCAGAAGTCGGTAAGGGGGCGGTGGTGCCAGAGTTGTCTGCGGTATTCGCTTTCCGTGAGTTCCGCTATGCGCACTCCATCCTTGTCGGCAGGCATGTGCTTTGCCACGATGTCCATGGCCACCTTGGCCAGATACATATTTTCGCCTATACCAGCCGTGGCGGTAATGCCGGTGGTACGAAGCACGTCGCGGATGATACGGATGGCTAGTTCGTGGGCAGATACCTTATATAGGAACATGTAGTTGGTCACGTCCATGAACACCTCGTCCACGGAGTAGCGGTGAAGATCCTCGGGGGCAACGTATTTCAGGTACACGTCCGTCACTCTCTTGCTGTACTCCAGATAGAGGCCCATGCGTGGTGGAGTGACGATATAGTCGAGATGGCTGGCACGTTGGCGAACTTCCCACAGACGGGCACGCCCCGAGATACCATAGGCCTTAAGTGCAGGAGTCACGGCCAGACAAATGGTCTTGTCCGTACGGCTCTCGTCCGCCACCACCAGAAGTGTGTTGAGCGGATCAAGTCCACGCTCAACACACTCCACGGAGGCGTAAAACGACTTCAGGTCTATGGCTATGTATGTACGCATGGGAACGATTAACGGTTAATGGTGAGCGGTGAGCGGTGAGCGGGTGAGAGGCCTTTAACGGTGAGCGGTGAGTGGTAAGGACGCTCAGCGTCCGCAGTTTTCAGTTTTCAGTTTTCCGATTTCAGTTTTCACCTTTCCGTTTTCCGTTTGTTTTACTTTCCAGCCTTGTTGTCGGTGGAAACTTTCTGACTGGGCAGAGTCTGCAGGAAACCACGGTTCTTGAGCAGGCCGTCGATCTTGGGGTCGCGTCCACGGAAGCGGCGGTACATCTCGTCACCGGGCAATATACCACCAGGTGTGAGCACCTCCTTGCGGAACTTGGCGGCTACCTCCTGGTTGAAGATATCGCCAGTCTCCTTGAATGCTTCGAAGGCATCGGCATCCAATACCTCTGCCCAGATGTAGCTGTAGTAACCGGCACTATAGCCTCCGCCCATGGTGTGGGAGAAGTTTGTTACGCTATAACGTGGCAGAATCTGCGAGGGCATGCCACGCTTCTTCATCTTCTCAGCCTGGAACTTCATAACGTCCAGTTTCTTGGGCATCTCGGTGAGCACATGCAGGTCAAGGTCCACATAGGATGCGGCAAGGTATTCCACCGTGGCAAATCCCTGGCCATACTTGCTGCTGGCATCAATCTTCTGTACAAGTTCATTGGGGATAATCTCGCCGGTCTTGTAATGGCGTGCATACTGTTGCAATACCTCGGGTTCGAAAGCCCAGTGCTCGTTGATCTGTGAAGGCAACTCTACGAAGTCGCGCTCTACACCGCCAACACCCTGGTAGTTGACATCGCGGAAGAAGGAATGAAGGGCATGGCCGAACTCGTGGAACATGGTCAGCACATTGTCAACGGTTTGCAAGGCAGGACCGCCTTCCTGAGCAGGCAGAGTCATGTTGCACACATTGGTTACAATAGGCTGTACGCGCATGGTGCCATCGTATGACTGGGCACGGAAGCGTCCGCACCATGCACCGGCACCCTTGCCGTCGCGTGGGAACATATCGCTATAGAAGATGGCAATGAGGTTGCCCTTCTCGTCGATGACATCCCAGCTCTGCTGTTGCTTGTGATACTGGGGGTAGTCCTGGGTGCGCTCGCGGAAGGTGATGCCATAGAG
>JAFYVX010000021.1 GCA_017558255.1 Bacteroidaceae bacterium | reverse complement strand
TCCTTCTTGAACTCGGGTGCAACGGGAGAGTTGCTCTCGAACCATTGTGCGTTGTCGCTGAGCTGCTGGGTGCGCTTTGTGGCTTCAAGGTCCTTGAAGTTAACGATGCTCTCCCATGATGCCTTCATGCCGAGAGGGTCGCCATAGGACTCAGTGAAACCATTGACGAAGTCCACCAGGGGTTCGGTGTTCTGCACCCAGGCGATGGTGTACTGGTCGAAGGTGTGCAGGTCGCCAGTCTCATAGTACGACACGAGAAGGTCGATAACCTCCTGCTGCTTGGCATCCTCGGCAAAGGGACGAGCCAGCCTAAGATTCTCAACAACCTTGCTGAGCGACTTGCCATACCTGCCAGTGGTGGTCCAGCGGTCCTCGTAGATGGTACCGTCCTCGCCCTTCACAAGGGTGGAGTTCATGCCGTGCATGACTGGGCGCTGTTGGTCACCCTCAGCTTTTACTCGTGCATAGAAAGCTTCTGCTTCAGCCTGAGTAACAGCCTGATAGTAGTTGCTGGCGCTGGTGAGGACAAGATCCTCGCCCTGTGCCTGATTGACACGCTTGGGCATAACCTCGGGATTGAAAAGCACCTCGGCCAATTCCTCAGAGCATGAAGTCTGAGCCACGAACCATTCGCGTGAGAAACCAGGCACGAACTTCTCGCTACCATAGTGGTGATGTATGCCATTGCTGAACCACAGACGCTTGAGGTACTCCTCGAAGGCAAGGAAGTCCTGGCTCTGACGGTCGCCCTGATACTCCTGATAGAGCTTCTCCATGATGGAGCGCAACTGGAGGTTGTAGCGTCCGTTCTGGTCGAACAGAATGTCGCGTCCCCAAAGTGCAGCCTCCTGCAGATGGTAGATGAAGGTCTTCTGCTGAAGTGTGAGAGCATCAAAACCCTCTACATTGTAACGAAGCATCTGAATGTCGGCAAAGCGCTCGTCCAGATAATTGAAACTCTCCTCCTGCTGACCAGTGGTACCTGCGCATGATGCAAGCAGCACGGTAGCCGGAAGAAGCAATGACTTGATGATTTTCTTCATAATTTCTCGTTCTTTTTAATTATATATAATGTATTTCTATACGCATCCCCCCGTGCAACGGGCAAGGCAAAGGTATGAATATTTTTCCATATGATTCCCAGAATCTGCAACAAAAATCCCCAGCCGCCATTGACCGGGGATAAAATACTTATATGCATTGTGCTAAAAAGTGACTATATTTCCACACGGGAATAGGCGGGTTTGTCCATGGAGCAGAAGTCCTTGTCCTGATACTTGAAGCATCCCACCATGGCTATCATGGCGGCATTGTCGGTGGTGTAGCCAAACTTGGGAATATATACCGTCCACCCGTACCTGCGTGCGTGGTCGAGGAAGGCCTCGCGAAGACCCGTATTGGCACTGACACCACCTGCAACGGCAACGTGCTTGATTTTCAAATCCTTGGATGCCTTGCGAAGCTTCTTCATGAGTATGTCCACGATGGTATGCTCCAAGGAGGCGGCAAGGTCTTCCTTGTTCTTCTCTATGAAATCGGGGTCCTCGGCCACCCACTCTCGCAGATTATACAGGAAGGAGGTCTTGAGGCCCGAGAAGGAGTAGTCGTAGTCGGCTATCTGTGGACGTGCAAACTGGTAGGCCTTGGGGTTGCCCTTGCGTGCAAGGCGGTCGATGATGGGACCTCCGGGATAACCCATACCCATCACCTTGGAACACTTGTCTATGGCCTCGCCTGCGGCGTCGTCGATGGTCTTGCCTATGATTTCCATGTCGTTATAGGCACGCACCAGAATGATCTGGCTGTTGCCTCCGCTGACAAGCAGACACAGGAATGGGAATGGTGGTGGTGTGTGTTCTTCGCCCTCCTCGTGCACAAAATGTGCAAGTACGTGACCCTGGAGATGATTTACCTCTATCATGGGGATACCCAGGCTTGCCGCCAAGCCCTTGGCGAAACTTACGCCTACAAGCAACGAACCCATAAGTCCGGGACCTCGGGTGAAGGCGATGGCGGAGAGCTGCTCACGATCTACCCCAGCCTTCTGAAGAGCCTGGTCCACAACGGGTACGATGTTCTGCTGGTGTGCACGACTGGCCAACTCGGGCACGACACCACCATAGGCTTCGTGCACGGCCTGCGAAGCCGTCACGTTGGACAGGAGCACGCCATCTCGGATGACTGCGGCGCTGGTATCATCACAGGATGATTCTATTCCAAGAATTATCATTGTTTCTATTGCGAAATAATCTTTACTGTATTTTGTTTATCAAAACGCGGAGGCATTAGTGTGTCAGAATCTCCACGCCGTTCTCGGTCATCAGATAGGTGTGTTCCCATTGTGCACTGGGCAGTTCGTCGTCCGAAATCACTTCCCATCCGTATGGGTCTTCATCGTCAATGAACACTCGCCATGTGCCCATGTTTATCATAGGCTCTATGGTAAAGGTCATGCCTGGCACGAGAAGCATGCCCGTGCCCTTGTGTCCGAAGTGCTCCACCTCGGGTTCTTCATGAAACTGGCATCCTACACCATGTCCGCAAAGGTCGCGCACTACGCTGAAACCATTGGCGTGTGCGTGCTTCTGTATGGCATTGCCCAGGTCGCCAACGAACACGTAAGGTTCGGAGCACACCTTTTCGCCAATCTTTAGACACTCCCATGCCACATCCACCAGGCGTTGCTTCTGCTCTGTGGTCTTGCCTATGACAAACATACGACTTGCATCGGCATAGTAGCCGTTCAGTATGGTGGTGCAATCCACGTTGATTATATCGCCTTCCTCCAGAATGAGGTCTTCGCAGGGGATGCCATGACACACCACCTCGTTCACGCTGGTGCAACACGACTTGGGAAAACCTTCGTAGTTGAGCGGAGCGGGTATGCCGCCATGTTTGATAGTGAAATCATGCACAATGCGGTTTATATCCTCGGTGGACATGCCCTCACGGATGCGGTTTGCCACCTCGTCGAGCACGGCGGTATTCAATGCTCCGGCACGACGTATGCCCTCTATCTGCTCGGGGGTCTTTATCAAGTCCCTGGTGGGACACAACTTACCCCGATTCTGGAACTCCAGTATGCGCAAATCCATCTCCGTGGGCACCAATCCGGGAATAAGTTTCCAGTTCTCCTTTATCTTGTTATTCTTTGCCACGTTTCCTTATTATTATCTTTACGTATGCAAAGGTACGATTAAGTGAGTGAAAAAACAAATTTATTTATGTTTTTCCGAACGGCAGTACCTTAGGACTCCAGTCTCAAAGGTACGATTAAGTGAGTGAAATAACAAATTTATTTGTGTTTTTCCGAACGGCAGTACCTTAGAGCTGCAATCTCAATGGCACTTTCACTCGAAAAATCTAAAATTAAATGGATTTATTTTGGTTTTTCGCTCACTTACTCGTACCTTTGCATAGCAAAACCATATCATGCCATGAAGCAATACGAGATTCGTACACATGTGAATGTGCTTGGAATGGAGGAATTCAGCGCACAGGAGCGCGAACTGGTAGAGGCCGCCAAGAAGGCCACAGAGAGCAGTTATTCCCCTTACAGCCATTTTCAGGTGGGCGCTGCTTTGCGCTTATACAGTGGAGAGATAATCGTAGGTAGCAATCAGGAGAATGCAGCTTACCCCGTAGGTAGTTGTGCAGAACGCACGGCACTCTTCTGGTGCGGAGCCAACAGGCCTGGCGAGGTGATAACCACCATTGCCATAGCGGCACAAACTGGCGGCAACTTTACCAAAGACCCGATTGCACCGTGCGGAATGTGCCGACAGGCTCTGCTGGAAGTGGAAAACAAGCAAGGTTCGCCCATCAAGGTGTTGCTCTATGGGGAGGAAGGCACACATTGCATAGAGAGCATAGAGGCTCTGATGCCACTGACCTTCAATGCAGAAAGCATGGATATATAGCATTATCTTCAAAGGTATTGCCTAAAGGATAACTGACATACAGAAAATGATTACACTAAGCAATATAGCCGTACAATTCGGCAAGAGAGTCCTTTATAAGGACGTGAACATGAAGTTCACAAGCGGGAACATCTACGGAGTAATCGGCGCAAATGGTGCCGGCAAGTCTACTCTGCTGAAGGCCATCAGTGGCGAGTTGGAACCAACCAAGGGTACAGTGGAACTGGGTCCCGGTGAGCGCCTTTCGGTGCTCTCACAGGACCACTTCCAGTATGACCAGGAAACGGTACTGAACACTGTGCTGATGGGTCACACCACCATGTGGGAGGTGATGAAGGAGCGCGAAGCCCTGTACAGCAAAGCGGACTTTACCGACGAGGATGGTATCCGTGTGGCAGAACTGGAGGACAAGTTTGCAGAGATGGGCGGTTACACCGCCGAGAGCGACGCTGGCAGCCTGCTCTCAGGCCTGGGCATCAAGGAGGCTCTGCACCATCAGCTAATGGGCGAACTCTCAGGTAAGGAGAAGGTGCGCGTGATGCTGGCAAAGGCATTGTTTGGCAATCCCGACAACCTGTTGCTCGACGAGCCCACCAACGACCTTGACCTGGAGACAGTACAGTGGTTGGAGCAATACCTGAGCGAATTTGAGCACACCGTGCTGGTTGTCAGCCACGACCGTCACTTCCTGGATAGCGTCTGCACACACACCGTGGATATCGACTTCGGCAAGGTGACCATGTTTGCCGGTAACTACAGTTTCTGGTACGAGTCAAGCCAGCTGGCACTCCGTCAGGCACAGAACCAGAAGGCCAAGGCTGAGGAGAAGAAGAAGGAACTGGAGGAGTTCATCCGTCGATTCAGCGCCAATGTGGCAAAGTCCAAGCAGACAACAAGCCGCAAGAAGATGCTGGAGAAGCTCAATGTAGACGAAATCCGTCCCTCTACCCGTAAATACCCTGGCATCATCTTCCAGATGGAGCGCGAACCAGGCAACCAGATTCTGGAGGTCAAGGACCTCAAGGCTACAATGGAAGACGGCACGGTTCTGTTCGACAACGTAAGCTTCAACATAGAGAAGGGCGAGAAGGTGGTATTCCTGAGTCATGACCCTCGTGCCATGACCGCCTTGTTTGAGATTATCAACGGCAACCGCGAAGCACAGGCCGGTACATACAATTGGGGTGTTACTATCACAACAGCATATCTGCCCGTGGACAATACCGACTTCTTCCAGTCGGAACTGAACCTTGTTGATTGGCTCAGCCAGTTCGGCGAGGGCAACGAGGTGTACTTCAAGGGATTCCTTGGACGCATGCTCTTCTCTGGCGAGGAGGTGTTGAAGAAGGTAAATGTGCTATCGGGCGGTGAAAAGATGCGTTGTATGATAGCACGCATGCAGTTGAAGAATGCCAACTGTCTGATTTTGGACACTCCCACCAACCACCTGGATCTGGAGAGCATCCAGGCATTCAACAACAACCTGAAGCAGTACAAGGGCAATGTGCTCTTTGCCAGCCATGACCACGAGTTCATCCAGACCGTTGCAAACCGCATCATCGAGCTCACTCCCACAGGTACCATCGACAAACTGATGGACTATGACGACTACATCGCAAACGACCAGATAAAGGAACTGAAGGCCAAGATGTATGAGCAATAACTGACAGAACTACACATTATATATAATATATAAGTGCCTAAATGACATAAAACGTGCCAAAATTGACAATGGCACGTTTTGTGCGATAAATATGGCAGGAACATATAACATACACAACCAACATGTCAAAAGAAAAGAACATAAATACAGAAGAACAGTTGCAGGAGGAAAACTCAGCAAACCTGACTGAAGAAACTCAGCAGACAACAGAAGAGCAGAACACTACCGCCAACGAAGAAAGCACAGAGACCCCTGAAGTGGAGGTTGATCCTCTGGAGGCTGCTCAGGCAGAGATTGCCGAACTGAAGAAGCAGATACTGTACAAGGTGGCAGAGTTCGACAACTACCGCAAGCGTGTCATCAAGGAGAAGGCAGATCTTATCATGAACGGCGGAGAAAAGGTGATTACCGCAATACTTCCAGTGATGGACGACATGGAGCGTGCCCTGGAACAGATGCGCAAGGCTGAGGATGTTCAAGCTGTAGTAGAAGGCGTAGAACTGATACAGAAGAAGTTCATGGGCATACTGGAGAAACAGGGTGTAAAGCCCATTGAGACCAAGGATGCAGATTTTGACGTGGAGGTTCATGAAGCCATAGCACAATTCCCTGCACCGTCCGAGGAGATGAAGAACAAGGTGGTGGACTGCACACTGAAGGGTTACAAACTGAACGAGAAGGTTATCCGCCACGCACAGGTTGTTGTGGGTATTTAATGACAGGGCGACAGACTCCATACGACTAACCGCTTATTAACATACAAGGAACATGGCAGAAAAGAGAGACTACTACGAGGTGCTTGGCGTACAAAAAGGCGCTTCGGAAGACGAGATAAAGAAGGCCTACAAGAAAATGGCCATCAAATATCACCCCGACCGCAATCCCGGTGATAAGGAAGCCGAGGAGAAGTTCAAGGAGGCTGCCGAGGCCTACGACGTTCTCCGCGATCCCGACAAACGTGCACGTTATGACCAGTTCGGTCATGCCGGCATGGGTGGCGCAGGAGGTTTTGGCGGCCAAGGCTTTGACATGAACGATATCTTCTCCATGTTTGGCGACATCTTCGGTGGCCACATGGGTGGCGGATTCGGCGGATTTGGCGGATTTGGTGGTGGAGGTAGTCGTGGGGCACAGAAGCATCAGGGTAGCGACCTTCGCCTAAAGGTAAAACTCACACTGGAGGAAGTTGCCAAAGGTGCCACCAAGAAGTTCAAGGTAAAGAAAGACGTTACCTGCACGCATTGCCACGGTTCAGGTTCTCAGGACGGCAAGACAGAGTCCTGCGCAACATGCCACGGCACAGGTTATGTTACCCGTCAGGTGAACACCATGTTCGGCCGCATGCAGCAGCAGAGCGTATGCTCGTCTTGCGGTGGCCGAGGCACAACGATAAAGAACAAATGCTCACACTGCTCCGGCACAGGTGTGGTAAGCGGCGAAGAGCTTGTAGAGGTGCAGATACCTGCCGGTGTTCAGGACGGCATGATACTGAACGTGCCAGGCAAGGGCAATGCAGGTCGCAACAACGGATATGCCGGTGACATACAGGTGTATGTGGAGGTGGAACCCCATGCCGAACTGAGCCGTCGCGACAACGACCTCGTCTACAACCTGCTACTCGACCTGCCCACCGCCGTACTTGGTGGACCTGTGGAGATACCTACCATAGACGGTCGTGTGAAAATAAAGATTGAACCCGGCACACAACCCGGAAAGACCGTCCGCCTTCGTGGCAAGGGTCTGCCCGCATTGCAGGGATATGGCTACGGTTATGGCGACCTGATAGTGAACATCTCCATCTATATCCCCGAAACACTGACCAAGGAAGAGCGCTCTGCCTTTGAGAAGATGAAGGACAGCGATAGTTTCAAACCCTCACAGACAACCAAGAACTCATTCTTTCAGAAGTTCAAGAGCCTATTTAGCTAAACACACATAAGATATTATTCTACAAACACTTTGACTATGACATATAGCGAAGCTACAGAATACTTATTCACCTCAGCCCCGTTGTTCCAGAACATCGGGGCTGGTGCATACAAGGAGGGTTTGAGCAACACCGAGACTCTGGACGCCCATCATGAACACCCTCACAGAAAGTACCTGACCATACACGTTGCCGGCACCAACGGCAAGGGCAGCACCAGCCACACGCTGGCAGCCATACTGCAGAGTGCCGGTTACAGAGTGGGACTGTACACCAGTCCGCATCTTGTGGATTTCAGGGAACGCATTCGCGTAAACGGTGAGATGATACCGGAGGAGAGAGTTGTGCGTTTCGTGGAAGAGGAACGCGAGTTCTTCGAACCACTACACCCCTCCTTCTTTGAACTGGCCACGGCACTTGCCTTCAAATACTTCGAGGAAGTCCATGTGGACATTGCCGTCATAGAGACTGGGCTGGGCGGGCGTCTTGACTGCACCAACATCATCAGTCCTATACTTTCCATCATCACAAACATCAGTTTCGACCATGTGCAGTTCCTGGGCAACACACTTACCGCCATTGCTGGGGAAAAGGCGGGCATAATCAAGCCAGGCATACCTGTGGTTGTGGGCGAAACGGGTGGTAATGCCGACGTCAGACAAGTCTTCGTGCAGAAGGCAGAGGAGGCTCACTCCCCCATCTGCTTTGCCGACGAGATGGAGCATCCCCACAGGGAGACACAGCTGAAAGGTTTCTGCCAGCAGAAGAACACAAATACGATACTCAGTGCCCTTGGCTTCCTGAAAGAAAGGCTCGCCTTGAACGAGTCTGCCATCAACGAGGGTTTCATGAATGTGTGTGAACTCACGGGGCTGATGGGACGCTGGCAGACACTGAAGCGTACTCCGCTAACCGTATGCGACACCGGGCACAACGTGGGAGGTTGGGAATACTTGAGCAAGCAACTGGAAGAGACACCAGGAACGCTGCACATTGTCATAGGCATGGTTGGCGACAAGGATGTCAGGAAGGTTGTCTCCATGCTACCCAAGAGAGCACGATACTACTTCACACAAGCCAGCGTGGCACGTGCCATGCCCGTAGAAGAGTTTGCTGGTATAGCCATGGAATACGGTCTTGAAGGAAGAACTTACGACAATGTAGTGCAGGCATACAACGAAGCAAGTGCAGAGGCCTTGGCAGAGGACACTATATTCATTGGTGGCAGCACCTTTGTGGTGGCAGACCTGCTGGCAAACGCGCTTTGAGCATCAAGTTTGGATACACAGGGACCTTTTCGTTAACTTTTTCCATTGCCAAGTATTGGTGGTATTAGGATAATTTTGTATATTTGCAACGAAAGAATACACTTTAAACACTAATCCCAATGGAAAACAAGTTGATTTCCGGCCTGAAGCGTGAAGACTTTCAGGCCATGGTACAGGGCAAGGAGACAGACCTGTACACTCTGACCAATGCTCAGGGCATGGAAGTAAGCATAACTAATTACGGTGGTTCGCTGGTGTCCATCATGGTACCCGACCGTGACGGCAATATGGCCAACGTAATTCAGGGTCATGACTGTATCCAGGATTGTCTGAGCAGTCCCGAGCCATTCCTTTCTACCCTTGTGGGCAGATACGGCAACCGCATTTGCCGTGGCAAGTTCACCATGAACGGCAAAGAGTATAGCCTTTCTATCAACAATGGTCCCAACCACCTTCATGGCGGTCCTACAGGTTGTCATGCACGTGTATGGGATGCAGAGCAGTTAAATGATCAGGAATTGGTGCTGCGCTATACTTTCGCATACTATGAGGAAGGTTTCCCCGGAGAAGTACAGATGACCGTAAAGTACTCATTGACAAACGACAATGAGTTGGTTATTGACTATCGTGGCACCACCAACAAGAAGACCGTAGTTAACATGACCAGTCATGGTTTCTTCTCGCTGACAGGTATCGGTACCCCCACTCCATCACAGTTGGACACCATCCTCACCATCAATGCAGACTTCTATGTACCCATTGATGAGAATAGCATCCCAACCGGCGAGATCCGCAAGGTAGAGGGCACACCATTTGATTTCCGCACCCCCAAGCCTGTAGGTCAGGACATTGCTGCCGACGACGAGCAGATAAAGAACGGCACAGGCTATGACCACTGCTACGTACTGAACAAGCGCGAACCCGGCGAACTCACCCTGGCTGCCTCTATGGTAGAACCCTCTACCGGTCGTACCATGGAGTGCTGGACCACAGAACCCGGTGTCCAGTTCTATAGCGACAACTGGGCTGACGGCTACAAGGGCCAGCATGGCGCCACCTTCGGCAAGCACTCTGGTCTTTGCTTTGAGGCACAGCACTTCCCCGACTCTCCCAACCGTGCTCATTTCCCCAGCACACAGCTCAAGCCAGGTGAAGTTTATGTCCAGAAGACCGTATACAAGTTCGGTGTAGACAAATAAGCAAGTACACAAGCTACTCTTTCTTCGACATCGGAGAGAGAGTAGCTTAAATTGATTATAACAACATCATTAATAACAATTTAAACAAACTTATTTAAACAAATGGCTCAAAAAACAAAACAATGGGGCGCGATTATAGTTATGATTGCGCTGTTTGCGATGATTGCCTTCGTGACCAACTTGTGTTCTCCAATGGCTGTCATTGTAAAGAACGACTTTGAGGTTAGTAACGTATTGGCTCAGATTGGTAACTATGGTAACTTTATCGCTTACCTCGTTATCAGTATTCCTGCTGGTATGATTATTGCCAAGATTGGCTACAAGAAGACTGCTCTGTTAGGTCTTGCTATCGGTATCGTTGGTATCCTTATCCAGTGGCTTAGTGGTTCTGTTGGTAAGGACTACGCCTTCTTGACCTACTTGATTGGTGCTTTCATTAGCGGTTGCACAATGGCTATCCTCAACTGTGTTGTTAACCCCATGCTCAACCTTCTCGGTGGTGGCGGTAATGCAGGTAACCAGCTGATTCAGACCGGTGGCGTATTCAACAGTGCTGCTGCTGTGGCTGTTTACATTCTGATGGGTGCTTTGATTGGCGATGTTACCAAGGCTCACATTGCTGATGCTACTCCTGCTCTGATGATTGCTCTTGGCATCTTCGTTTTGGCATTTATCGTTATTCTTTTCACCAAGATTGAAGAGCCCGAGCAGGCTCCTGTTGACACCTCTTTGATTAAGGGTGCAATGAGCTATCGTCACTTTGTATTGGGTGTTCTCGGTATCGGGATGTACATGGGTATTGAAGTAGGTGTTCCCAACTATGCAAACCTCTACATGATTGACTTGGGTATCCCCGCTGCAATTGCAGGTCAGTTGGTTGCTGTTTACTGGTTCATGATGCTGATCGGCCGTTTTGTTGGTGCTTCTATCGGTAACAAGGTATCAAGCCGTACAATGATCACCTTCGTAGCAACAGCTTCTTTGGTTCTTGTTCTCTTCGGTATGTTTGCTCCCTCTACCTGGACCGTGGATGTTCCTGGTGTTGACTGGGCAAATCTCAGCGTAATTACACAGAACGTACCTGTTGGCGTATTTGCTTTCCTGCTTGTTGGCTTGTGCACATCAGTTATGTGGGGTGGTATCTTCAACATGGCTGTAGAGGGTCTTGGCAAGTACACTGCTATCGCTTCAGGTATCTTCATGACAATGGTATTCTTCTGCGCAGTCATGATGGCTGTTCAGGGCAAGGTTGCTGACATGTTCGGTTACATCAATTCATACTGGGTTGTTGTAATCTGTGCTGCATACGTATTGTTCTATGCACAGATCGGTAGCCGTCCTACAAAGAAGTAATTCAATCCGACACACAATTATTAACCTATCCCCCTCTCGTTCATAAGAGGGGGAATACAAAATAACTAATAATATTATGAGACTTACAATTGATGACGTAAGAAGTCGCTTCATCAAGCACTTCGATGGTACAACAGGCAGTGTTTATGCTTCTCCCGGCCGTATCAACCTGATTGGCGAGCACACTGACTACAACAACGGTTTCGTATTCCCCGGTGCAGTACAGCAGGGTATGATTGCAGAGATCAAGCCCAACGGTACACGCAACGTTAATGCATACTCTATCGACCTGAAGGACAAGGTTACTTTCTGCCTTGACGATCCCGAAGGTCCCAAGGCTACTTGGGCACGCTACATCTACGGTGTTTGCCGCGAGATGATGGCTTTGGGCGTACCCGTAGAGGGTTTCAACACTGCTTTTGCAGGTGATGTTCCCCTGGGTGCAGGTATGAGTTCTTCTGCTGCTTTGGAGAGCACCTTTGCCTTCGCTTGCAACGACCTGTGGGGCGACAACAAGATCGAGAAGATGGAGTTGGCACGCGTAGGTCAGCGCACAGAGCACAAGTACATTGGTTGCAACTGTGGTATCATGGACCAGTTCGCCAGCGTACATGGTAAGGCTGGCAGCCTGATGCGTCTTGACTGCCGCAGTGGTGAGTATGCCTACTTCCCCTGGAACCCCGAGGGTTACAAGTTGGTATTGGTTAACAGTTGCGTTAAGCACGAGTTGGCAGGTAGCCCCTACAACGAGCGTCGTCTTTCTTGCGAACGCGTAGCTGCTGTCATCAACAAGCACCACCCCGAGGTAGAGACATTGCGCGATGCCAACATGGCTCTGCTGGACGAGGTTAAGGCCGAGGTTAGCGAAGAGGATTACAAGCGTGCACGCTACGTTATCGGTGAGGTTGACCGCGTATTGGCTGTCTGCGACGCTCTGGAGCGTGGCGACTACGAGACCGTTGGTCAGAAGATGTACGAGACCCACTACGGCCTGAGCCAGGAGTACGAGGTATCTTGCGAGGAGCTTGACTTCCTGAACGAGATTGCCAAGGAAGAGGGTGTTACCGGCAGCCGCATCATGGGCGGTGGTTTCGGTGGCTGTACTATCAACCTGGTTGCTGACGAACTGTACGACAACTTCGTGAAGGTTGTGAAGGAGAAGTTCGCTGCCAAGTATGGCAAGGCTCCTATCGTTATCGACGTAGTTATCGGCGACGGTTCTCGCAAGCTCTGCTAAGATAAATACTTAGTCTATATAAGTTATGGTCCCTTGTTTCAAGCAAGGGACCTATTTTTTTTTGCACAAAAACACGTGAAATGAGACATAATTCACTTAGTATATTGTTGTTCACGGCATTTTTTATTAACTTTGCATGCAAACATAGAATAAGCAACAACATACATATATTATGTTAAAGACAATCTGCAGTTTTATCTTCCACAAACTGATGGGATGGAAATCCTACGTTAACGTGCCTCATTTTGACAAATGCATAATATGCGTGGCACCGCACACAAGCAACTTTGACCTCTTCATCGGCAAATTGTTTTATACAGCAGCCGGACGAAGAGCTGGTTTTGTAATGAAAAAGGAGTGGTTTGTTGGACCTCTCGATTACATATTCCGCAACTGGATGGGGGGAATACCAGTAAACAGAGGACATGGAACAGCACTAATCACAGAACTTATAGAAATTGCCAACAACAGCGACAAGTTCCATCTGGCCCTGACCCCTGAAGGCACCCGTAAAGCAAACCCAAAATGGCATCTGGGGTTCTACGTCATAGCCTCACAAGCCAAACTGCCTATCGTTCTCATGGGCGTGGACTACAAGAAGAAGGAAGTTCGTATGGAAAAATACGTCATGCCCTCAGACGACCGTAAGGCGGATTTGCGCGAAATCTATTCCTACTTTGAGGGATATCAGGGCAGGCATCCAGAAAACTTCATAATTCCTAAAATTTAGGTACGCAAAATCATTTCTTGAAAGGCACTCCCCCCCCTCCCATCGTAATTGCAGATACAATATTACGACATTAGGACATAAAAGTGTAAATTATACCTTTAAATACCAAATATTATTTGTATCTTTGCGCAAGATTATAGTATACCATATACATTAGATGGCAAATAAGTACTACGCAGACGAACCAAAATACAATGTAGCTGTGGATTGCATTATCTTCGGTTTTGAAGAAGGCAGCCTGCAGGTCCTGTTCCAGCACCGTACCATAGAACCATTCAATGGCGAACTCACACCCATGGGCGGTTTTGTTCAGGAGAACGAGACATTGGACGAGGCTGCATACAGGGTACTGACCGAAAGGACGGGAATAAAGGATTTGTTCCTGGAACAACTGGAGGCATTTGGTGACATAAACCGAGACCCCGGGGGGCGCGTCATCAGCATAGCCTACTATGCACTGCTTAATAAAGCTCATTACGACAAGAGTCTGTTGGAAAAATTCAACTGCAAGTGGGTTAATGTAAACAGTCTTCCTGTGCTCCACTTTGACCACATGAAGATGATGAAAAAGGCCATCAACAGACTTCAGGATAAGATAAGCTACACCCCTATAGCACTGAAGCTCCTTCCAGAGGAGTTTACAATGACTCACATCCAGAAACTCTATGAAGCCATTCTGAACGAGGAACTGGACAAACGCAATTTCCGCAAGAGAGTCAGCGACATGCCATATTTCGTCAAAACTGGCAAAATAGACAAGAGCGGAAGCAAACGAGGTGCAGCAATATACAGCTTTGACTATACAAAATACCAGGAACTGAAAGACTATCACCTGTAAAGGCAAACAAATACAACAAATATCCCGAAATAATTTATCATACAACATACTATGCATTCCATTGAAACTCTTAACAAGGCAGCAGACAACATCCGCATCCTGTCTGCAGCAATGGTAGAGAAAGCCAAGAGCGGCCATCCTGG
>JAFYVX010000196.1 GCA_017558255.1 Bacteroidaceae bacterium | reverse complement strand
CTCCTCAAGGGTGAGGAACTTGCGCCACACCTCCTCCAGACCTACAATCTGCAGAGGCATATTTATTCCATGGAGAGCCATCCAGTCTATTTCCCTTTGCCAGCGGTCCCATGTCCATGTGGTCATGGAGTAACCGAAGGTGCAATAGTTCAGATAGTATCTGTAGCGGGCATCGCTGGTACGTGTTTCTGCATCCGCCTTGAGCTGCTCCACGTTCGACAGGTCGGCATAGGGCTGCCCAGGTTTCCCCTCGTTGAGCGAGTTCCATGATATGTTCACCTTGAGGTGATGGTTCAGGAACCAGCCAAGTCCTGTGGTCAGTGCGCTGAGGCTATTGCCCTTTATCAGTACCCGTCCATCCTCGCGCCCGATTACAAATGTCTCGGCTTGCGACTCCTGCAAAGGCTCCAGGATAAAGGTAAACTTCTCTGCCGTGCCCGGGCCGCCTATGCGATCTGCCAAAGCCACCAGGGAGGCAGGATTGCGTTCTGCACGCACGGGCAGAATTGTTGCCAGCAGCAACATCATTGCCAAAAAGAAGAAACGTTTCATATCGTGTTTAGAATTTATCTGTTGGTATACTTGGCATACTTGAAAGCGGGCATGCCCAGGCCCATTATGGCCCAAGGCTTATGTCCCTCGGGAATACCGAGTATGCGTGCCGCACGCTTTGCCCCCATCATAAACATGGCCGTCTGCACAAACCCCATGTATATCTGGCTCACGCCAAGGGACTCTGCCATCAGCGATGCATTCTGGTATGCCAGATTGCTGTCCTGGGAACCGAACGAATAACCTTTCGGGGTGGACATGACGAGAAGGGCTGTACAATTGCAGATACACGGACGCTTGCCCTGGCGGAACTGCTCGTTCATGGCCATCAGCGCAGGAGCCTCATCGTAAAGCTTGCGAAGGAACGGACGAAGGACAAGCTTCACCGGAGGGAAGAGCATGAAGCGCGACAGGCGCATGAAGAAGTTTATCGTAGCTGTCTCCACTGCCAGCAATCCCTCGTCTGCAGTAATCAATGTAAGATGCACCTGCCTGCTGTTCTGTGCAGTGGGCGCATAGCGTGCAGCCTCCATAATCATGTTCAGGGATTTCTCGGGTATGGCTGCACCGGTAATGGTACGGTTGCTGCGGCGCGAACGTATCAGTTCCATCAGGCTCTCTGCCGAGGGCAATGCATTCCTGTCTATCGTGTGCATGCTCTCCGGAGGAAAGGCGCTGTGATCGTAGGCACCAGTGGGACACACGTCCACGCAGTGCCCGCACTCTATGCACACCTCTGGGTGGTGCAGGGTTGGACTTTCGCCTTTACCTATCACCGGTATCAAGGCAGGGCAAACTTTCTGGCATCTGCCGCATCTCGTACACTTTTCGCTGTTGATGGTAATCATCCTATTCGCTTGCTGGTTGTTCCTCTGGATTGTTCTTGTAGTACTCATCCCACTGCCTCTGCACCTCCTGCCAGTCTACGGCATCGCCGCTGGCAACGGCCTCGGCCTGGCGCAGAGCCTCATCGCGCTGGCGCTTCTCTGCATGGCGCTGCTTCATGGCATCGATAGTGGCATCGTCCAGAATCTGTATGCGTCCACGGCGCACGCATTCCTCCAAGTCTTCGGGTCCGAAGGCCTTGCCCTGTATGTTGAAGTCTGCAATGTTGAACTCAAATGTAGTGCGCAATGTATGGCGCACCATCTTCTGCTGAAAGCGAGTGCCAGCCATCTTACGGCGCAGCAACTTGCCGATAATCTCTATCTCGCGCTGCGAGAACTTGTTTCTTCCCATTGAACTAAGGTATGTTCTATAAATTAGTTTATCTCTTATCTGGTAGAATTCTATTGACTTTGGCTCTTTAATGCCAGAGCTAATTTACAGAACCTACCTTAAGGTATATTATGCGTAGACAAAGATAATGATAAATTTTGAAACATCCAACAGAAACGGTAGACTACCACATGGCAACCATCTGTTTCTGTTGGATTAAAGTATCCAGAAAGAACTATCCACCGTTCAAACAGTGTTCTCCGTTTTCATAATTTGCGCTTTCCGATTACCCTATATTGAGGCAAGAGGTGGACAACTTTGTTGCATATGGGAACTTTTGCCGTAAAAACATACACGGATTTATTGTTTTACAAGCAAAAGTCGGTATCTTTGAGGCATAAAAAGAAAATTATGACACGAGAAGAAACTGTACTCAATTTCCTGCGTGAGCACGATATACCCTTTACCTGCTACAACCATCCCGAGGGAAAGACCATTGAGGAGGCAAAGCGCTGGTGGAAGGACGACGGGAGCGTGCATTGCAAGAACATATTCCTGCGCAACCACAAGGGCAACCGCCACTATCTGGTGTGCTATCATTGCGACCACAATCTGGACATCCATAGTCTGGAGCAACGCCTGAAGGCAGCGCTTCAGAGTCGTGGTATGGCAGCGCCTGGCAAATTGTCTTTCGCCTCACCTGAGCGCATGATGAAATATTTGGGATTGGAACCTGGAAGCGTGTCGCCCTTCGGTCTTATCAACGACGAGGAACACCATGTACACCTGTTTCTGGACGCAACGCTTCAGGAGGCGGAAACGCTGAGTTTCCACCCCAACGATTGCCGTGGCACAGTGGTGATAGCCAAGGGCGACTTTGAGCGATACCTGTCCATCGTGGGAAATACTTACGAATACCTGGAACTCTATGATTAGGAAGAAATAGATTGCCTAGAAAAAAGGAAGAAAAAAAGGAGTTACCCAGACAAAAGAATTGCCTCACACAGAATCCACAGAATTCACAGAATTATTCCTAAGATAATGATAAAACATGCTATCGGACGGAATTAGAATTCACAGAATTTGTCGTAGGCTTAGCCACGACGGCTGGCGCAATGATAACGCAAACACTCCGCAAGGCATGGCACAAAATTCTGTGGATTCAACGCGCGAAGCTGCGTAAATTCTGTGGCGTTAGCAGAACATCTGTAAAAATCTGTGCATTCTGTGTGAAAGATATATATTAGATAGAAGAGAAGAAAGAATATCAACTCTATGATTAAGCACGTTATATTCGACCTGGGCGGTGTGCTCATAGACTTGGACATGCCGCGATGCCTGGAGAGCTTTCGCACCTTGGGTGCCGACCCAAGCGTGCTTCTGCAGCGTCCCGACTCTGCCTGTGCAGAGAGCGGAAGGGCCAAGGCCACGCTATGCGACGGATTGGTGGCCAACGGAGCCATGGACCTGTATCAGACAGGGGACATCTCCACGGAGGACTTCGTCTCTGGCATACAGAAGTTCTGTCACCCCGGCACCACTGAAGAGCAGGTGCTGGAGGCATGGAACGACTGCCTGCTGAGCATACCTGCCTACAAACTGGAGTACATTAAGTCGTTGAGGGCAGAGGGTTACAAGGTGCATCTGTTGTCCAACACCAACGAGGCGCATTGGGTGCACATAGCCGAGAAACATTTTGGAGGTAAGACCGAGGAGTACTTCGACCATCTCTTCCTCTCGCAGGAGATGCACATGTCCAAACCCAACGACGACATCTTCCTTGCCGTACTGGAGCAGTTGGGTGCCAAGGCAGAAGAATGCCTGTTCATAGACGATGCCCAGGCCAATGTGGATGCAGCAAAGGCATTGGGATATAAAGTCTACAAGGCACCGGTGAAGTATGACTTTCGCAAGGAAATTCAAAATATATTGAATCCTATGACATATACAAGCACGATTACAGTGGCCGAGCAGCATCTGGCATGTACTGTAGGCAGTGGCGATTTGCCAGTATTGGCAACTCCCATGATGGTGGCTCTGATGGAAAATGCTGCCATGCTTTGTGTTCAACCAGATCTCGCCGAAGGAGAGTCTACGGTAGGAAGTATGGTTAATGTCTCGCACATCAAACCAACAGCCTTGGGCAAAAATATCTCTGCCACGGCCACCCTGCTCTCTCGCGAGGGCCGCAAGCTCACCTTCCACGTTGAAGCCCACGACGAGCAAGGCCTCATCGGCGAAGGCGACCATGTCCGCTACATTATAAACAAGGAGAAATTCCTGTCCAAACTTTGAAATGGTTTCTCTTGAAAAAATATCTCTCGCTAACGACACACTCTAAGATAATCTCACACAGACTGCTTTAGCTTGATGAGCGTAGGCAAATAATACACAGAATACACAGAAATTCATTGGAAACGAATTAAAAGAAAGTGAACACAAAAGAATTTGAATCCACAGATTTTGTCATATACTTCGTCATGACGGCTAGCGCGGTGTGAACGTAAAAACATGGGCGCCAACACCGCGCAGCCAACTGTCCCTCTAAGTTAGGGGGACGAGCGAAGCGGAGGGGGTATGCTTCAGCCCCAAGCGACAATTCCGTGGATTCCAGCGAAAGCGTAAGTTAATGCCTATAGGACAGTTAGTTCTGTGAATTCTGTGGATTTCTGTGTGAAATAAAAGATTTCTGTGTGAAATAAAAATAACTCGATTAAGATATAGTCTCCAAACCAAAGAATAATTATGGACAATACAGATAGCCTTACCTACAAGATAATAGGTTGTGCCATGGAGGTGTACAAACAATTAGGTCCTGGATTATTGGAAAGTGTCTACGAACAGGCGTTGATACATGAATTGAAACTTAATGATATTCCTGTAGATTCACAAGTTGAGATAAAGGTCAATTATAAAGGTATAAACATCACCGATAATCTCCGACTGGACCTGCTGGTTGATGATAGCGTGATAGTAGAACTCAAATCTGTGGAGGAACTCAAACCGATTCATCATAAACAACTCCTTACATATTTGAGATTGATGAACAAGAAGGTAGGATTACTTATTAACTTCAACACAGATAACCTGATGGATGGTATCAAGCGAATTGTAAATTGAATGGGGAATATTCTCACACAGAATACACAGAATACACAGAGATTTACTCTAATACGAATTAAAAGAAAGTGAACACCAAAGAACTTGAATCCACAGATTTTGTCATAGACTTCGTCATGACGGCTGGCGCGGTGTGAACGTAAAACCATTTGCGCCAACACCGCGCAGCCAGTCGCAGGGCTTCAGCCCCAAGCGACAATTCCGTGGATTCCAGCGAAAGCGTAAAATACTGCTATAGGACAGGCTATTCTGTGAATTCTGTGGATTCTGTGTGAAATAACAAGATTTCTGTGTGAAATAACAAGAATAAGCAATGACCACATAAAAACATTTATGTGTGAAATATAGTATAAATAACCATTAATTATCAAATAAATACAGCTATGTTAAGATTAAATTGTTTCTTCCAGGCCAATGAGGGCCGTTATGATGAGGCTTTGGCTGCTGCTATGGCACTCACCGCCAAGAGTCAGTTGCACCAGGGCTGCAAGGCATACGATGTCTTCGAGAGTGCCACCCGTCCTGATGTCTTTATGTTCTGTGAAACCTGGGAAGACCAGGCATCGCTCGACTTGCACGAACAGACACCCGAGTTCAAGGAATATGCAGGCATTCTTCTGGATTGCGGCCAACTGAAGATTGAGAAATTCGAATTCTAATGAAAGAAGTTCCCTTTGAGCACGGCAACAGCTGGACGCATCTGGCTGGTGTCGTGTTTGCATTGAGCTGCATTTGGCTCATCTGGCCTGCCACGGCACAAGGATGGCAGATGTCCTTTGGCGTCATCTTCTTTGTTGTGGGCATGTTTCTGATGTTCCTATCCAGCACCATCTACCACATGGTACGTCCTGGGTTGTTGAAAGCTGCCCTGCGCAAGTGCGACCACATCAGCATCTATGTGATGATAGCCTGCTCGTACACCCCCATAGCCGTTGGTGTGGTG
>JAFYVX010000195.1 GCA_017558255.1 Bacteroidaceae bacterium | reverse complement strand
GGACTACCTTGACTCAAAGGATGCTTGCGAGAAGATGCTTCAGCTTGCTAAGGAAGCACAAGCCAACGGTGACGATGCAAAGGCACAGAAGTTGCTGGCAAAGTACGAAGGACCTTTGGCTTTCATCGAGCAGACCTTTGCAATCAGTGGTGCTGCCGACCGCGAGCAGATTATTGCAATCTACACCAAGAAGTTCGACACCTACAAGAGCGACATTGCAAAGCTGAACTCATCATTGAACCTGATGGCACAGAATGGTTGTGACAACGATTCTATCTATTTCGTTTACGCCAAGGCCGCATTCGACCTCGAACCCACCTTCACCTCGTCCATCGGTCTGGCTCAGAAGGCACAGAAGGACGGCAAGGCTGCAGAAGCACTTGCTTACTACGACAAGGCTCTTGAGCTTGCATCTGACGACGCCACCCGTGGCCGCATCTGTATCAAGGTAGCACAGGCACTCATCTCCAGCGGTGGTTTCTCCAAGGGCGAGGAATACATCAAGAAGGCAATTGAGTTCAACCCTTCTCTCACTGGTGCTGCATACTGGCAGATGGTAGTGAGCCTGGTTAAGGCACACGACTTGAAGGGAGCTGTTGCATACTGCGATCTGGCTGGCGAAGCAGACATTACCTATGCCAACCGTGCTGCTGACATGAAGAAGCGACTCAATGAAGCTATTGCACAGCAGGCCACCAATGCCAAACTGCAGGCAGAGTACAACGAATACATGCGCAAGAAGAAGGCAGAGGAAGACTTCTGGAATCAGTAATCAACCATTCTGCTGATACACAATTAGCATAAAACTCCTAACAGGGATGTACGCTGTGTACATCCCTGTTTTTTGTATTTAGACATTTCATAGCTCTCAGGAAAAGGACTAAGATGAAAAGGGAACTTGACCAACCCCTCGTATCGTCTGCGGTCAAACACTATATTGTCCGAGCTAAATCATCACGACGAATGAGTGAAGATAATTCCACAAAAAAATCAGGTTCACACCCAAACATAGATGTGAACCTGAACTTATATTTTAATAATGTATGTCTAAATCAGAAGGGCAGTTCCTCTTCGGCAGCAGATGACATGAAGGGAGCCTCTGCAGGTGCTGAAGTTGGCATTGGAGCAGGTGCACCAAATGGGGTTGTATCGGGAGCAGGAACTGCAGCTGGCTGCATCATGGGATCAACTATGTTGCGGTCTACATTCCAGGCACGGATACTGTTGTACCAACGACCCTGATACTCACGTGCATCAATGTCGAAACTTACACGTACCATTTCGCCAACCTGAATATTGAACTGCTGTATCTTGTCGGCACCAAATACCTCAAACATCATCTTGCGGGGGTAACGGTCAGTTGTTGTCTCCAATACGTATGAACCCATACGCCACTCACTGCCTGTGCGGGCAGAAACACCACCACGTTCCTCTAAAACCTGAATAATTTTTCCTATCAATTCCATATTTATACTTTTTAATTCCGCACAAAGTTAAAACAAATTACCTACATACACAAAAAACAGATTGCATTTTTTGGCATTATAAATAAAAACGAGTAATTTTGCGAGGAAATATAGGAACTAACAACTAATACTATTAATATGAATTTCAAAGTATCCAGTTCGGCTCTGAACAGCCGTCTAACATGTGCCAGCAAGGTTCTGGCCAGCAAGAACTCAATGCCCATCCTTGACTGCTTCCTGCTGGAAATAAGCGACAACGGACAGTTGACCATTACAGCAAGTGATTCTGAGAAATGCTATATTACCTATCTCCCCGTTCTCGAACAGGATGGCACAGGACGTTTCTGTGTTCCTGCCAAGACACTGCTGGAGAGCTTGCGCGAGATTCCCGAACAGCCAATCACTCTGGAACTGAACCCCAACACATACGAACTCCGTGGCAAGCACGGCAGCGGTCAGTTTGCCATCATGGCACAGGATGCCGCCCCATACCCTGCACCACGTCCAGTTAATGAAGGCAACACACTCACCATCCCGGCAGATGTATTGATTTCCGGTATCAACCGCTCGCTCTTTGCCACAGCCAACGACGAGGTACGCATGGTAATGAACGGAATCTATTTCGACATCAAGCCCGACCACATCATCTTCGCCGGTACTGATGGCCGCAAGCTGGTCAAGAACATCGTGCGCAGTTTGACTCCTGGCTTTACCGGCAGTTTCATCCTTCCCAAGAAGGTTGCCAACATCCTGAAGAATGTTATCGGCAAGGAGGAGAACGACATCCGAATTGTCTACACCAACGACCGTGCCACCATATCTACCGAGGACATGACCATGCACTTCCGCCTAATTGAGGGCAACTATCCCAACTATAATGCTGTCATTCCCACCACAAACCCCTACCACGCTGTCATTGACCGCCAGGCATTTGCCAGTGCACTTAAGCGTGTGAGCGTTTGCTGCAACCAGAGCAGCGGTCTGGTTAAAATCGAACTTACCAACAACAACATCCACCTGACTGGTCAGGACAATGAATACTCTACCAGCGCGGAGGAGTTCCTCGTTTGCGAGTACAACAACAATCCCATCAACATTGGTTTCTCATGCCAGTTCCTCATCGAGATCTGCAACATCCTGGATAGCGAGAACATCATTCTGGAGTTGGCAGACCCCAGCCGTCCGGGCCTTGTTCGTCCCGCACAGGAAAAGGAGAACGAAGAACTGATTATGCTGCTCATGCCCATGCGAGTTGATGATTGATAGACCATGAAACTGAACCTTACGAAACCCATAGTCTTCTTCGATCTGGAAACTACAGGAATAGACGTGGCCACGGACCGTATCGTGGAAATCTGCCTGATACGCCTTGAACCCAACGGCAACCGCCAGTCCATGACCCTGCGTCTGAATCCGGAAAGACACATCCCCGAAGAGGCAAGTGCCGTGCATGGCATATATGATGCAGATGTAAAAGACTGCCCCACATTCCGCGAGAAGGCAGAGGAACTGAAAAACATTTTCGAAGGTTGCGACCTGGCTGGTTTCAACAGCAACCGTTTCGACATCCCCTTGCTCGCAGAGGAGTTCATCCGCTCAGGTGTCTCCATCGACCTCAACTCACCCCGACGTGTCGATGTGCAGAACATCTACCACAAACTGGAACGTCGCACACTGGTGGCAGCATACAAGTTCTATTGCAACAAGGATCTGGAGAACGCACACTCCGCTCTGGCAGATACCGAAGCCACACTGGAGGTGCTCGAAGCACAGCTCGACCACTATCCAGAGGAGTTGCAGAACAACATAGACTTCCTGGCACAATATAGCAGCCGAGATAACTTTGTGGACTTTGCCGGTCGCTTTGCATACAACGACAAGGGCGAGGAGGTGGTCAACTTCGGCAAGCACAAGGGCCGCCTTGTAAAGGATGTACTAAGAATTGAACCCAGCTACTATAACTGGATGATGCAGAGCGACTTCACCATGAACACCAAACAGGTGCTCACCCGCCTGAAGTACAAATATTCCATGTAATCGAAATGTTGAAAGGTAAAAAGATTGTCCTTGGCATTACAGGCAGCATAGCAGCCTACAAGGCATGCACCCTGATTCGCCTGCTCATAAAGCAAGGAGCCGAAGTGCAGGTGGTTATCACCCCTGCAGGCAAGGAATTCGTGACACCCATCACACTGAGCGCACTGACGCACAAACCCGTTGTCTCGGAGTTTTTCAACCAACGGGACGGTTCCTGGCACAGCCATGTGGACCTCGGTCTTTGGGCAGATGCCATGCTCATAGCACCATGCACGGCAAGCACCCTGGGCAAGATGGCACACGGCATTGCCGACAACATGCTCATCACCACATACCTCAGCATGAAGGCTCCTGTGCTCGTGGCTCCTGCCATGGACCTTGACATGTATGCCCACGTCTCCACCCAGGAAAACCTCCGCCTGTTGCAGCAGCGCGGAGTTACTGTCGTGGAGCCAGGTTCTGGTTTCCTCGCCTCCACTCTGGAAGGCAAGGGACGCATGCAGGAACCCGAACGCATAGTGGAGGAACTGGAAGAGTTCTTTGCACGCCGCGAGGGACGCCTCCGTGGTCAGCGCATACTCATTACGGCAGGTCCCACATACGAGAAACTGGATCCCGTTCGCTTCATCGGCAACTACTCCAGCGGCAAGATGGGAATAGCTCTCGCCAAGGAATGCCTCAACCAGGGTGCCGATGTGGAACTCGTCCTGGGTCCATGTTCTGAGCCCCTGCCTCACTCCTCACTTCTTCACGTTACCCGTGTGGAAAGTGCTTCCGACATGTATCAGGCAGCAACACGCCTGTTTGCAGATTGCACGGCAGGTATCATGTGCGCCGCAGTTGCCGACTTCACCCCCGACACCTGTGCTGAAGAGAAGATAAAGCGCGAGGGCGACCAGCTGGTGCTTCGCCTAACGCCCACACAGGACATTGCCGCTGCCGTGGGACGCATGAAGACCTCAGCACAGAAACTTTGCGGCTTTGCTCTGGAAACACACAATGCCCTGGTTCATGCCAAGGAAAAACTCCAGCGCAAGAACCTGGACATGATTGTGATGAACAATCTGCAGGATGCCGGTGCAGGTTTTCAGGTAGATACGAACAAGGTTACCATCATCACGTCCGAACAGCAGGAGTCCCTGCCTCTGCAAAGCAAGAAAGACGTTGCACGTGAGATAATCAACAGATTCCTGTCATGAAACAGTACATTCTCATACTGCTCGTCTGCCTTCTCCCCTCCTTTGCCACGGCTCAGGAACTCAATGCCAAGGTGTCCATAAACACCTCCAAACTGGAGAACACTAACACCGAGGCATGCGAAACTCTAAGGCAGAAAATTGAGGAGTTCCTCAACACAAAGCAGTGGACCACGGTCAAGTATGACGAGGTGGAACGCATAGAGTGCTCCTTCAGCATCACCGTAGACAAATACACCGCACAGGACGGTGCCTACGAGTGCACACTGCTTCTGACCTGCAACCGCCCGGTGTGGGGAAGCATATACACCACTGCGCTCTACAACACCCGCGACCAGCACTTCCACTTCAAGTTCGACCCAGCTGACCAACTGGAGTACAACCCCGATAATGTGGACAACCAGCTCATGGCATTGCTTGCTTACTATGCACATATTATCATAGGTATGGACATGGACACCTTTGCACCCTTGGGCGGCACAGCAGTCCTGCAAACAGCAGAAGATATTGTCAACAGGGCACAGAATCTGGGCTATAGCGGATGGAGCGCATTCAACGAGAGCAACAATCGCTTTGCCCTGCTCAACGACTACATAGACGGCAGTATGGAACCGATGCGACAAATGAACTACGTCTACCATCGACAGGGACTGGACCAACTCTGCGACAGCACGGAAAAGGCCTACACCGCTCTGGTGGAAAGCATGGACCTGCTCAATCAGGCACGCCAGGCACGTTCCATGAGCAATGTGCCGCAACTGTTCACCGAGTACAAGAAGGAAGAACTCGTCAACCTGTTCCGCAACCATCAGGATGCAGAACAACGCAAACACGTACAGGACATACTTTTCTCCATCAACCCAAGCCAAAGCACAAGTTGGGAGAAGATAACGAAATAAAGCATGCTGAAACATCTACATATAGAAAACTACGCACTCATAGAAAGTCTGGATATAGACCTTCATGAGGGTTTTTCTGTCATTACCGGCGAGACGGGTGCCGGCAAGAGCATCCTGCTGGGAGCCATAGGACTGCTCACGGGCGAACGTGCCGATACTTCCGCCATTCAGAACGGCAAGCAGCGTTGCGTGCTCGAAGCCACTTTCTGCCCCAAGGGGCTTGGCCTGGAGCAGTTCTTCAGCGAAGAGGACCTGGACTTCGACCCCGACGAGTGCATCGTCCGCCGCGAACTCACAGCCAACGGCAAGAGCCGTGCCTTCATCAACGACACCCCCACCACCATATCAGCACTGAAACGTCTGGGTGGCAGACTTATCGACATACATTCCCAGCACCAGAACCTTCTGCTCGGTCAGGAGGACTTCCAGCTTTCGGTGCTTGACGCCGTAGCGGCAGATACACAACTGACACAAGCCTATGCCCAGGCCTATGCCCAGTGGAACGAGTCGCGCAAATCACTCGCCAAGGCTATGGCCAGCCTGGAAGAGGGCAAGAAGGACGAAGACTACATGCGCTTCCTGCTAACCGAACTCACCAACTTCCGTCCCCAACCAGGCGAGGACGACGACCTGCAACAACAGTGCGACACCATGGAGCATGCACAAGACATAAGAATGGCCCTGGCACAAGGCTATGGTCTTCTTGCGGAAGGCGACACTCCCGCCACGGATTCATTGCGTCAGGTACGAAATCTTCTGAACTCCATACAGAAACATTTTCCCATGGCGCAGGAACTGGCAGAACGCCTGGAGAGCTGCCGCATAGAACTTCAGGACATCGCAGGCACACTGGAAAGCGAGGCTGAGTCAATTGACTGCGACCCCGAACGCTTGGAACAAGTGCAATCCCGACTGAACACGCTCTTCTCTCTGGAGCAGAAGCATCATGTAGGTTCCAGCGACGAACTGGTGGCAATAATGAAAGACTTGCAGGAAAAACTGGATATCATGGACAACAGCGACGAGCATATCCGACAACTGCAACAACTGGAGGCAGAGGCACGCACTCTGGTCAACGAACTTGCCGCCAAGCTCACCGCTCTGCGCACCGCCACAGCCAGCAAGGTGGAGAAGGACATCGTTTCCTCGCTGAAGACACTGGGCATGCCCAACGTACGTTTTGAGGTGAACATCACTCCCACCGAAGCACCCATCCCACGCGGCATGGACAAGGTGGCCTTCCTCTTCTCTGCCAATCTGGGTTCGCCCATGCAGAACATATCGCAGGTGGCCAGCGGTGGCGAAACGGCACGTGTCATGCTTTCGCTCAAAGCCATGCTCTCGGGAGCTGTATCCCTGCCCACAATCATCTTCGACGAGATTGACACCGGTGTTTCCGGACACATTGCCGAATCCATGGCACACATCATGCAGGAGATGGGCAGACAGGGCCGACAGGTCATCAGCATCACGCACCTGCCTCAGATAGCAGCACTGGGCGGACACCACTTCAAGGTATGGAAAGAAGACACGCAGACACACACACTTAGTCACATTACATGCCTCTCCCAGGAAGAACGCGTTTCCGAAATTGCTAATATGCTATCCGGAAGCAATGTCTCGCCCGAAGCCATCAACAATGCACGTGCCCTCTTGGGATTATGACCAGCATCATCCACGCACTCTCCCCCGACAAACTCTACCTCATCGCCCTTAGCGGTGGGGCGGATTCCGTTGCACTTGCTCTGATGATGAAGGAACAGGGACTCAAGGTCCGTGCCCTGCATTGCAACTTCCACCTGCGTGGCGGAGAGTCCGATCGTGACGAACGTTTCGTGCGCGATTTCTGCCAGAAGCACGACATCCCCTTGGAGGTTTGCCACTTCGACACACTTGCCTCTGCCCACTTGCACAAGACAAGTATAGAAATGGAGGCACGCGACTTGCGCTATCAGTGGTTTGCGCAACGTGTCCAAGCTTTGGATGCCGAGGCCGTCTGCGTAGCTCACCACAAGGACGACCAGGCGGAAACACTTCTCCTGAACCTCATCCGCGGAACCGGACTGAAAGGTCTTGCCGCTATGCATCCCGAGCGAATCGTCAATGGTTTGCGCATTATCCGCCCCTTACTGGATATTACAAAAGAAGAGATTCTGCAATACCTTGCCCGTATGAGACAGGGCTATGTGACCGATAGCACCAACCTCGAGCGCGATGCCCTGCGCAACCGCATCCGTTTGGACCTGATGCCCATGTTGCGCCAGCTCAATCCCAACATCACCGACTGCCTGGCACGCACTGCCCACAACGTACGCATGGAACTGGACACCGATTCCGAAGAAAGCCGCTACCATCGCTGGCTTGCCCCGTATGGTTTCAGCCGAAGCCAGATACTGGACATCTATGCACACAGTTCAAACGGAAAACAAACCGCTCACCGCTCACCGCTCACCGCTCACCACTCACCACTCACCGCTCACCGCTCACCGTTCACCGCTCACCGTTCATCAGGCCTCACATGGCACAGCGCCACACACACACTGCTGCTCGACCGAGGCGAATGGATACTGCAGGAAAACAAAGCATCGGACAACACCGCCTCGCAACTTCATATAGATGAACTCCCCACAGGCACCGTCCTCACAACACAGGATTTCCTCAACCAGACCCAGGCGTTTATTGATGCCGACAGCATAAAAGGGGCATTGGTACTGCGCCCCATGCGCCAAGGCGACCGCTTCCGTCCCTATGGTATGAAGAAAGGAACCAAGCTGCTCAGCGACTTCCTTACCGACCGCAAGGTATCCCTTCTGGACAAGCAGGCGCAACTCGTTGCCGTGGACTCTGCCACAGATGACATCATTTGGGTTGTAGGACGAGAAATAGACCACCGCTACCGCATAACCCCTACAACTAATCGCATACTAAGATTAATCTGTTCTTAAGAATTGTCCCAAATCGGTCATTAGGGATTACAATTCGTGCGCTAATGCTGGCACGGGATTATCGCTGGCTATGCACGATGATTTTGCAGAGCTTTGTGTTCACTACCAATACCCCCTCCGAACAGATAGTAGCGGCTCGGCGAACGACTGATAGCGGTTAAATGAACGGCTGATAGCGACAAAACGAACGGCTAATAGTGGCAAAATGAAGGGATGGAGCATACTAAAAAGAGGACATGCGATGGCATGTCCTCTTTTTGTAAGCATCCGATAAACTACAGGTCAGTGTATCTATACAACCAATAGCAGCGATTACCCACTTGAGATAATCGCTGCTATTGTAATTTTGTTGTAACTATATGTTGTTATATTTGC
>JAFYVX010000194.1 GCA_017558255.1 Bacteroidaceae bacterium | reverse complement strand
TATATAATAGCAAAATAAAATTTGGAACTTACCGATAAAATGGTTAACTTTGCAACGGAAAGCAGATAAAAGCGAAATCTTTATATTAACCTAATTAAAAACAAACGAAATGAGAATGACACTGAAGAATCTTCTTGTCGTTGCCCTTGCTGCCGTATCAATGGCAGCAGGTGCACAGTCCCTTTCTCCCAGCACAAAGTGGCATTGGGACAAGGGTACTATCGTAGTTGAAACCCCCGAACGTCCTGCTGGCCAGCAGCATGTACTCGGTCTGACAGCCCCAAAGTTGGAGACCGTGCGTGTGGCCTTCGTTGGTCTGGGTATGCGTGGTCCTTGGGCGGTAATGCGTTTCTGCCACATCCCCGGTGTTGAGATCGTTGCTCTCTGCGACTATGAGGCAGAGCGCGCAGAAAAGTGTCAGGATTATCTCCGCAAGGCTGGTTTGAAGCCTGCTGATATCTATTCTGGCGAGAAGGGTTATGAGGAACTTTGCAAGCGTGACGATATCGATCTCGTTTACATTGCTACCGACTGGAACCACCACTATCCCGTGGCTAAGTTCGCTATGGAGAACGGCAAGCACACTGCTATTGAGGTGCCCTCTGCAATGAACCTGGAACAGTGCTGGAGCCTGATTGACTTGTCAGAAAAGACTCGTCTGCACTGCTTCATCCTGGAGAACTGCTGCTATGACTACTATGAGATGAACGCTCTGGCTATGGCTCAGGATGGTATCTTCGGTGAGATTATCCGTGCTGAGGGTGCTTACATCCACGCTCTGGATGGTTTCTGGGGTGCGTACTGGCAGGATCCTGCAGACAACGACAAGGACAACCTCCACTGGCGTTTGAAGTACAACCAGGAGAACCGTGGTGACGTTTACGCTACTCACGGCCTTGGTCCCGTTGCTCAGTGCATGGACATACACCGTGGCGACCGCTTCACCACTCTCGTTGCTATGGATACCGAGAGCTTCTTCGGTAAGGATTGGGTAGAAAAGAAGACCGGCAAGGAGTGCAAGGACTTCCGCAATGGTGACCACACCACCACTCTGATGCGTACTGCTAAGGGTAAGGTTGTTGAAATTCAGCACAACGTTATGACTCCCCAGCCCTACAACCGTCTGTTCAAGCTCACCGGTACCAAGGGTTATGCCACAAAGTATCCCACTCCCGAGTATGCTCTTTCTGGTGATGCTCTCAAGGGTACTGACGCTCCTCAGATGGACAACCTGAATGCTCATGGCTTTATGAATGCCGCTCAGAAGGCTGCCCTCGAGAAGAAGTACTATCACCCCATTCTCACCAAGTATGGCGAGAAGGGTCGTGAGATGGGTCACGGCGGTATGGACTACATCATGGACGCTCGTCTGGTTTACTGCTTGCAGAATGGTCTGCCCTTGGATATGGACGTATACGACATGGCTGAGTGGTGTTCACTCGCAGAGTTGGGTGCTATCTCAATGGACAACAACTGCGCAGCTGTTACATTCCCCGACTTCACTCGTGGCTACTGGAACCAGGTGAAGGGTTACAAGCATGCTTATGCTCCTGCTGAGGAGGAGGCTAAGACCGAGGCTGCTGCCGACGCTTATACTGCTGCTCAGAAGAAGGTTACTGCCGACTTCAACCTGTGGGGTCTTTACGACGCTATCAAGACAGCCAAGAACCCCAAGGCTGCTCAGAAGAAGTATGACAGGGCTGTAGAGAAGGCTGAGAAGGCTCTCGTAAAGGCTTTGACTCAGAAGTAATAAATTAAACCCAAATCGGTCATTAGACTGTTACGCGCTAATGAAGTCATTTTTTTGTCATCTGTTTCGTTACTTCTCGGTTACAATGGAACCCCATTGCGCCCTCAAAGTAGCAAAACATCTGTTTCAAAAATAAGGCTATTATCATCATAACGCTAATGACCGATTTGGGTTAAAGTTTGCCCTCGGGCAACTACATACTGTTGGCATTGGCAGTCCTGCAATAGGGCTGCCAATGTTTTTTTCTCTGTGTTCTTCTATGTTTGTATTAGTATCTTTAAGAGTGTCATGGTAATCCTATAACGACCGTTAGCTTTACCGCTATAAAGCGCTCGTTTTGTCGCTATCAGCCGTTAATTTTGTCGCTATTAGCCGTTAATTTTACCGCTATCAGCCGTTCGGCGAACCGCTACTATCTGTTCGTCGAGGCGCCATTAGCTATTCTCAGACCCGTCATTGCCTGTGCCGATACAATTAAACAAGAAGGTGCGCCAAATATATTATGGCGCACCTTCGTATTGAATGTTGGTATTTTGTATTGCTTGGAATTTATTCTGCCAGCATGGCATCTGCCAGAGCTTCAAGAGCAGGCTTGTCGGTTTCCTTCAGTTTGCCCCAGATGGTAACTGTTGGTTCTACTATGTCGCACTGTTTCATGCCCTCTATCATGCTGCGCATTACCTTGGCTGCTGTGGGAGCCCAGGTTCCGTTTTCCACAAGACCGAAACGGCGGCGCTGGAATGCCTTTATCTGCAGGTGGTGCAGGAAATCGTGCATGGGAGGGAATACTCCGGCATCATAGGAAGAGGCAAGGCATACTATTTTGGGATAGCGGAACGCGTCCTCTATTACCTCTGCCATATCGTCGCGACTCAGGTCGCTAACCACCACCTTGGCGGCACCTTTCTGCTTCAGAACCTCTGCAAGGTGGTGTGCCACCTTGGCTGTATTGCCGTGTATGCTGGCAAACGCCAGAAGGATGCCATCGCTCTCGGGTTCGTAGCGACTCCACAAATCGTACAGACGGATGGCTTCTGCCATGGCCTCGCCTTGGAGCATGGGACCATGCAGAGGCATGATGGCGTTGATTTCCAGTGTAGCTGCTTTCTTCAGCACATTCTGCACCTGCATGCCATACTTGCCACAGATGTTGAAGTAGTAGCGGCGTGCCTCGCATGCCCAGTCGTCAGTCTCGTTGCACAGAGCACCGAATTTGCCGAAACCGTCTGCTGCAAAGAGAATCTTTTCGGTAGACTCGTATGTCATTATTACCTCGGGCCAGTGCACCATGGGGGCGGCAATGAAGTTCAAGGTGTGTGTGCCCAATGGCAAGGTGTCGCCCTCCTTGACTACCATTATGCGTTCGGCAAACGAAGCCAAATCAAAGTAGAAACCAAGCATCTTCACCGTCTGTTGTGAACATACGAGGGTGAGGGCGGGGTACTCCTGCATGGTCTTGCCTATGATAGCGGAGTGGTCGGGTTCCATGTGCTGGCATACGAGATAGTCTGGTGTGCGTCCGTCCAGGGCGGCAACGAGGTTGGAAATCCATTCCTTTTCCTTGCGTCCGTCGGCAGTGTCCATAATGGCAATCTTCTCGTCAAGTATAACCCAACTGTTGTAGCTCATGCCCTCGGGAACGGTGTACTGGCTCTCAAACAGGTCTATGTCCAGATCGTCCACACCGATGTAGCGTATGTCTGAAGAATATTCGTTAGTCATATATATTAATCAATTGTCTTTTCAAGAGGACAAAATTATTCAATTTAGGTCAATTGACCAAGGGAAGAATGAAAAAAGTTCCCATAAGGCGCTAAAATGCATAACCTTAAGGGAACTTTATTGGGTTTGCCTATAGTAGGGCAAAAAACTTTTTACTTCTTTTTTGTCAATGGCGGTGTAGCTTTTGGTACTGTCATGCGTGCCTGTGCAATGCTGTCTGCCCGTGCAATGCTATCTTGTATCAGTGTAAACTCGATGGCTTCCAGATGACTGTGTCCATATACCTCTCTGTTACCCGAGGGTTTCAACTGGCCTCGGCGTCCCATTCGGCGGTATGCCTCGGGAATGTTGCGCGGACCGATGTATATTTCCTTGTTCAGAGGGCGGTTGATGTCCGTCAGCCTGTGTGAGAAGAGCCAGTCGTAGGTTTCGTACATGTAGAACAATCGGCATGGCTGGCTATGGTCATAGCCTTTGAGTCGCGAGTAGATGAGTCGTTGGGGGATGGAGTCACGTCGCATAGCCGCTACCACGCGGTCGCTACATCCCACAGGAACTGCCACGTCGGCCGTGCCATGCAGAATCCACAAAGGAACCTTGTTCAGGTTGCCTATTGTCTTGCTCGTTGCTCCTCCGCAGATAGACATGGATGCGGCAATTCTGTCGGGATAAGCGGCAGGTAGGTCCAGGGCTCCATATCCGCCGAGACTCATACCCAGAACGTAGATGCGTGTGGTGTCTATGCCTGGATGTGTGCGCGATGCCCATTCTGTCAGGCTCATCAGTTTGTCGGGATCCCAAGCACCACCAGGGTTCTGAGGTGCAAGTACGTAGGCATCAACCTCCAAACCTCTGTCCATGGCATCCAGTGTGCCGTAGCGCAGAACCTGTCTCAAGTCGTGTCCGCAAAGACTTGCACCATGCAGGAAGATGACAAGCGGTTTTAGTTTCTCTATCCGTTTGGCCTCCTCTCTTTCCTTCCAGTGTTTCCATTCCACTGGTTTTGCATGGAAGAGCTGTTCCAGTTCCATTCGTTTCCGCAGTTCTATGTCATCAGGAAGTAGTGGAACAAGGGTTGGGGGAGGAGGTTCCGGCGAATAGAACCAGAAATGGTATCCTTCTGGTGCCAGGTTCTTGTATGCATGGAGTTGTTGTCCTAATCCTTTGCTTGGAATACAAAGAATCAGACATAGCGCTACAAGTATGCGCTTTATGCAGAAGTTTAAGCGCTTTCTGGTTACTGTCATTACTCGTTTACAATATCTTATGCACTTATATTATATATAAGGTATAATCTGCTTATCTTGGCAGGTTGAACCTCAGGCCGGCATACAGCATCCATCCGTCTATGGGGCCCCATGTCATTGTTGGGTCAAATTCGTTGCCCCAAGGATTGTCTGCCGCTATGATGGGGTTCTTCTGTGTGAAGTTGGTAAGGTTCTCTCCACCTACATATAACGAGAAATTCTTGCGAATATTGTATGTTACCTGTGCATTTAGTTGTGGGAATGCCTTATATTCCTTCTCCCATGACAGACTTCCGTCGGCTTTGGTGTATGGGTCTGGCATACGGCCAGGACCGTTCAGTGCGATGGTTGCATCGAACTGGAACATCTCCTTCGGAGTCTTGTATTGCAGCGAGCAAAGTGCCTTGTAGCGTGAGGTCAATGGGCGCTCTCTGAGTGCCTTGTTGCCCTGCGCGTCTATGAAGGTGGTCTTTGAGTCGGTGTAGCGGTATGCCAGTGTGGCATTGAAACCCTTGAAGAAGGGGTAGCTTGCCTCCAGTTGGAATACGTGTGAACGGCTCTTGCCATCCAGTTGGTAGATGTGAACGGCATGAGGATCACGATCCATGTCTATGACGGCCTGCTTCTGGAAGTCAGTATAATAGTATTCGGCGGTGAAGTTAAGTTCCTGTCCGAACAGGGTGGGCTTGAACATCACAGATGCACCCACATTCCAGTCCTCCTCACGTTGTGTCTCGCTGTCCATTACAATGTGTCGTGAACTGGATAATAGGTAGTTGTTCTCGTCCAGGGTGAAGGATGTCCTGTAACCCTTACCGGCAGAAGTACGTACGTTCACCCATTCAGTGGGTGTCCATTTCATGTGCAGTCGGGGAGTGGCAAAGGTGCCCCACAAATTGCTGTAGTCAACACGAATACCAGGTTGGATGAGGAACTTGCCCTCGTGGCCGTGGTCGTCGAAGATAGTGAATGTGTATTGTGCATATCCGCCTCCGGTGACCTCCTGGCATGTGGGGTGGAGCATGGAAAGGTCAAACGACTGCTGGAGGTATTGGTTCGGGTTACGTGTGTAGCCATCGTAGTTCATGGAGAGACCCATAGAAAGCTTGTGGCTCTGTGTCCATTGGCCTTCGTATATCAAAGACGCGTATGCTGTGCTCTGGTCAACATCGTAGTGCTTAAAGCCGAAGTGGTTGTCCTGGCAGTGGTAAGAGCCGGAAAGAATAAGCGCCAGACTGCTCTCGCGGGCATCGCTCCACATGAAGCCGTTCTTCATGAAACCTTCAACGCGGTTGGTCTCCAGGTTTATCAGGTAGGGGTTCTGTACCTTCGCCTCCAGTTGTCCGCTATGACGGTTCTCGTTCAGGTAGCGTGCTCCAATCTGGAACTCGTAGGTATCGGACAGGAATGTCCAGCGGTTCATTACATTCACCTGCTCTGCCTTGGGCATGTCCTGGAAACCGTCGTTGTTCTCGTCGTGACTTGTCAGGTCCTTGTCGTAGTGTACGAGCAGTGTTGTTCCCCAACGAGGGTCCTTCATCTTGAAGGTGGCATCGGCATTGCCTTCGATGCGTCCCTTGCTGTTGCCGTACAGGTTCAGGTTTATCCAGTCGGCTTCAAGCATCTGAGGCTTGCGGTATTCGATGTTTATCTGTCCGGTCATGGCCTCATACCCCTGCTTCACACTGGTAATACCCTTGCTCACCTGTATGGATTGCATCCATGGGCCTGGCACGTAGCCCAGACCGAATGGTGCCGCCACGGTGCGGAAATTGGGGATGTTCTCGGTGAGCATCTGCACGTATGTGCCGCTCAATCCCAGCAATTTAATCTGCTTGGCGCCGGTGGAAGCATCGGTATAGTTCACGTCGACGGCAGCCGTGCTCACGAAGCTCTCGCCCAGATTGCAGCATGCCGCATGCTTCAGACCTGCTGCGGTAATCAGTTCGCTGTTTTCCGCAGAGTGCCACATCTTCAGGCTTGTCTGCTTGCGGCCATGTACGTGTGTTTCATGTAAATCAGTGGCTATTTCCTGCAGACGAATTACAAGATATTTGGCGCTATGCGAACATGTGGTATCGTTCTTGTATCCCATCATGCTTGTAACCACCTCATGCAGATGTCCGTTCTTTTCCAGACGGAATTTTCCGTTTGCGTCTGTAGTGGTGCCCACGCTTGTGCCTTCCCAGCGGACAATTGCGCCAACTATAGGTTCGCCGTGCTCGTCTATTACCTTGCCTTCGGCCTGAGCCAAAGTTAGCACAGATGGTATCAGAGCAAGAATTGTTGTGCAGAGGAACTTGCCCCAGTGCGCTTTTGTGTTGTACATATTCCTTATTATATTTTATATTTTTGCGACAAAAGTAATGTGATTCTTTTGCAAGTGAAAGGCAAAATGTGTGTAATTATTAAAAAAATCATGCTGTTTGTGACTGAATACGTAAAATGCAGACAAAAAGATAGTTTTAAGTATGAAAATCTGATAAAAGTTGTATGTATTTGAAAAAAAATAAGTAACTTTGCGCAGAAAATTGTATGGGTAGGGAAAACTATACTCCATTGCCTTTTGCATAATACGGTTAGACCAAGACAAAAAAAGATAAAACAATAACAATTAATTACAAATGTCCCCAAGGGACGAAAAAGACAAACTTATGAAAAAAAACTTTTTAGGTAAGGTTCTCATGATGGCATCTTTTGCTGCCATTTTGGGTGGCTTTAGTTCTTGTCAGGACTATTCCGAGGAAGTCCGCTCAGATGTGTTGAACAAGCTCGAGACCCAGAACACTACTTTGGAGAATGCTTTGGCAGCTCAGAAGCAGGCTCTGGAGGCCAAGCTTGCTGAACTTCAGGCTGCACAGGAGGCATGCAAGGCTGAGTGTGCAGAGAAGATGAGCCAGTTGGATGCAAAGTGGAGTCAGGAACTCGCAGCTCAGGTTGCTTTGCTGAAGGCTGAGGATGCAAAGATCGCTGGACAGATTGACGCTATCAACAGCGCAATATCAAGCATCAACGGTGAGATTGATAACATTAACGGTGAAATCAGTGGCATCAAGGATGTTATTGGTAACGTTGAGGAACTTGGCGGTAAGACTGTTGTTGAACAGATCGTTGCTTTGAATAAGATTGCTGCTGCTGTCAATGATACCATCGTTGCATGGGGTCCCCGTCTGACTGCAGTTGAGAAGGAAGCTGCTGAGGCCTATGCTCAGGCAAGCGTCAACAAGGAGGCTATTGAGAATCTTGATAGCATCGCTGAAGCACATCAGCAGCAGATTGAAGGTCTTACCCAGGCTTTGAAGGATAGCGTTGCCGCTATTAAGGAACAGGCTGAGAAGAATCTTAAGGCTGCTTATGACTATGCTGATACACAGGTTGCCTTGATGAAGGATTCTCTGAGAGATGAAATCAGCGATTCTATTTCTAATCTTCGCACTGACTTGATGGATTCTCTTTCCAATGTTCGTATTGAGATGCTTGATTCTCTTTCTCAGCTCTCAGAGGTAATGGCTCTGACTGATAGCCTTCTGGAGGATCGTCTTGATTCAGTTGAGGCACGTGTTGGTCGTCTTGAAACTCAGGTGGCTAAGAACACTAAGGATATCGAGAACCTGACTGGTGCTTTGAAGAAGCTGGTTACCAGTGTTGTACTTCAGGGTACCAAGAACCCTGTAATGGGCTCTATTGCTACTCCTTTCAATACTCGTTCAAACATCCTGGCTGCTTACTATGGTAGCGTAGATGCTGAGGGTCTTGAGTTCCCCACAGCAAGACCTCGTTACTTCGTGGATGCTGCTAATGTTCAGCTGACTGCTAAGGATATTGAAATGCTGGGTGTTGGTTCAGTTGTTTCCAAGTCTGCCGGTGAAGTTCTGCTCGGTGATGAGGGTAACGCTGGTACTCTTTACATGACAATTAACCCCAATACCGTTGACTTCACTGGTCTTAACGTATCTTTGGTTAACAGCCAGGATGAGTTCTCTGGTGCTGAGCTGAGCGGTCTTGCTCCTTCTAACGAGGTGTTGAGCTTCGGTTACACCCGTGCTGCAAAGAATGGTTTCTATGAGGCTAAGGCTACTATCACTCCCGCAACTCTTTCCGACGTTAAGCTTTCTTTGAACTTCAATGAAATCAAGGAGGTTGCTAAGGATATCGTTAACGGTGGTAGCGTTGATGTAAACAAGGTTGCAAGCGTTGTTTCTGATGCAATGTCTGCATTTGTAATGGATGCTAATGGTGTAAAGGTATCTTGGACCGATGAACTTTGCGACGAGGAGCACAGCACATACTCTCAGTATGGTGTTGCTGTGACAGCTGTTAAGCCCCTGTCTATGGCATTTGGTAAGGACTTCAACTATACAAAGGTTCCTGGTTTCGATCGTATCGAGAGCTTGATTGGTAAGGTTGCTGCTAAGGCTAAGGCTACTCTCAACAAGGCTGACAAGCTCCTGAACTATGACTTGGTTGAGGTTAAGGAGTTCATTATTCCCGAGGCTCCCGTTGTTGACTCTATCGAGGTTGTTGTTAATATACCTGGTCAGACTGTAAAGGATGGTTTTGGCAACGATATTTGGGTTGATGGCTACAACGATACAATCAAGGTATCTGTTCAGGAAGTAGTTGATGAACTCTATGCTGATCTCGCTGATTCTTTCGATGATGTTAACGATATGATGAAGCAGCTCAAGAAGATGATGGCTGATGCCAACAAGGTTCTGGAAGAGGCTAAGAATCTTAAGGCAGATGCTCTCAACAGTGTTGATAAGATCCAGACTAAGTTGGTTTCATTCCTGAACAAGTTCAACAACAAGTTCTGCTCTCTCATCAACTCAACCAACAAGGTTCTGCGTCCTGTATTGTTCGTATCTACCGAGGGTGGTTTCCACAAGTTGAGTCAGGCTAAGAACAATCCTTCTGTAATTACCGGTAAGACCCTCGACTTTGTTGCTACCTCTTATACTATGGACTACATTGCTCCCGCTTACAAGAAGATGGTAGGTGTAACCAACGTATTCAAGGGTTCTGCAAGTGCTCAGGCTGGTGACGCTGAATGTGTTGCTGCATTGAATAAGGTAAACGAGCAGGGTAGTGTTGCTAAGGTTCTTGAAGGTGATGTGTTCAAGGTAAATGCTACTCTCGAGGCTGGTTATATTTACGAGGTAGTTTACACTGCTGTTGACTTCTACGGTAAGGTTGATGCTAAGAAGTTCTATGTAACTGTTAAGTAATCGGCAAAACCTAATCGTAAATTATAAATAAGTAAGTAATATGAAGAAAGTTATAGTTTCTTTGATGTTGGCCATGGGCTTCATGACCGCATCAGCACAGGAACAGCAGCCCCAGACCGAGAACGTGTTCAATCCCCATTGGTTCGTTCAGGTACAGGGTGGTGTTCAATACACCTTGGGTGAGATAAGCTTCGGCGACCTCATTTCACCTAATGTACAGGTTTCTGGCGGTTACAATTTTACTGATATCTTCGGTCTTCGCCTCTCAGTTAACGCATGGCAGAGCAAGGCTGGTGGTGTGTACAATGTATTCGGTCCCAATGGTGAGGGTTATGAGTATTCTTGGAGCTGGAACTACATCAATCCTAATGTAGATGCTGTACTGAATGTTTCCAACCTCTTTGGTGGTTTCAATCCCAATCGTCTGTTCAACCTCAGCGCATACGTTGGTTTGGGCGTTAATGTAGCTTTCAATAATGGTGAGGCTGCAAGCGTCAAGAGAGAGATTATCCAGAATTATGGCAACTCTCCTATGCAGAACCAGGCTGTTTTGGGTAACTTGTGGTACGGTACCAAGTCATACTTCACTGGTCGTGCCGGTCTTATGGGTGACTTCCGTATTACCGATAACTGGAGTGTTGGTTTGGAGTTGAACGCTACTGTTCTGTCTGATACCTACAATTCAAAGAAGGCAAGCACTGCTGACTGGTACTTCAATGCTCTGGTTGGTGTGAAGTATGCTTTTGGCAAGACTTACACTACCCGCGAGAAGGCACCTTGCTGCCAGCCCGAGATTCGCTACGTAGAGAAGATCGTAGAGAAGATCGTAGAGAAGGAAGTACCCGTAGAAGTTGTTAAGGAGGTAGTTGTTGAACCCATCCGTCGTGATGTATTCTTCGCTCTGAACAGCACTAAGGTTACCGATGTTGAAATGGTTAAGATCAAGGAGGTTGCTGACTACCTGAAGGCTAATCCCAAGGCTAAGGTTTCTGTATCTGCTCACGCCGATAAGGGTACTGGTACAGCTTCTATCAACAAGCGCATCTCTGAGAAGCGTGCTAAGGTTGTTACTGAATACCTGATCAATAAGTTCGGTATCTCTGCTGACCGCATCACTTCTGAGTCATTCGGTGATATGGAGCAGCCCTTCGCTGAGAACTCTATGAACCGTGTTTGTATCTGTATTGCTAAGTAATACAAGATTATTTAACTAATATAATTATCACTCTGTCTCTAACTACGGCTTCTGCCGTGTAAGAGGCAGAGTGATGTTTCAATTATGAAGAAAATCATATCCCTCATTTGTTTCATCCTGCTCTCTCACGTTTCTTTCGCACAATTTGCTGGCGATGGATTCTATCGTGTGCAGAATCATGAAACTAAGAGATATCTAACCGTGGTAGATAATCGTGCCAGTGTGAATATGGCAACGACAAATCCGGATTTGGCAGCTATTTTGCCAATTCGCAATTTTGATCGTATTGTTGGTAATCCT
>JAFYVX010000193.1 GCA_017558255.1 Bacteroidaceae bacterium | reverse complement strand
ATGAACCTTGCAAGCATAGAGTTCTTCAACTTCCAGACTCAGGATGGTGTAGACCTCAACGGCATAATGGTGAAACCTGCCAACTTCGATTCTAACAAGAAATACCCCGTAATCCTCTTCCAGTATAGCGGTCCTGGTTCTCAGCAGGTACAGGACTCATGGTATGCAGGCAACTGCTCTGCTGCCCTTCTGGAGAGATACCTGGCACAGGAAGGTTTCGTCAGCGTCATCGTCGACGGACGCGGCACAGGCGGTCGTGGTGCCGAGTTCGAGAAGCAGACCTACCTCAAACTTGGTCAGCTGGAGAGCCACGACCAGGTGGAGACAGCAATCTACCTCGGCAAGCTGCCCTGGGTTGATGCCAAGCACATAGGCATTTGGGGATGGAGCTTTGGTGGTTTCAACACACTCATGAGCATGTCCGAGGGCCGTCCCGTCTTCTATGCCGGTGTGGCCGTAGCACCTCCTACATCATGGCGCTACTACGATACCGTCTACACCGAGCGTTTCATGCGCACACCCAAGGAGAACCCCGAAGGCTATGACTGCAGCCCCATCTCCCGTGCCAAGAACCTCAGCGGCAGCCTGCTCATCATCCACGGTTCTGCCGACGACAATGTGCACTACCGCAATGTGGCAGAGTACACCGAAGCCCTCGTTCATGCCGACAAGGACTTCCGCCAGCTCACCTACACCAACCGCAACCACTCCATCTATGGCGGCAACACCCGCAACCACCTCTTCCGCCAGTTGGTGAACCACTTTAAGGCAAGCCTCTAAAAACGGAAAGGTGAAAGGTGAAAACGGAAAACTGTAGGTAAACGGAAAACTGTAAGCAGCTGAAAAACTGGAAAGCGGATGCAAACTATACTTGATGTGAAGTGTAAGGCATTTGCAGTGCGAATAGTACACTTCTATAAGTTCTTGACAAGCACCCAAAAAGAAGCCGTACTTTCAAAGCAGATATTGCGTAGCGGCACAAGCATCGGTGCCAATGCAAGAGAACGATTAAATGCTCAGAGCAATGCTGATTTCATAAATAAATTATCCATTGCCCTAAAGGAAGCCGACGAGACGCAATACTGGTTGGAAATACTTCTTGAAAGCAACATAATTGATAAAAAAATGTTCTCATCCCTCAACGACGATTTAAAAGAAATTATAGCATTAATAACATCAAGCATTAAAACCATAAAACAAAAAGAACAATAACCATAAGCCTAACGGAAAATGACAACCGTCAATAAACGGAAAACTTAAACATAAAATACCTTTCCGTTTTCACCTTTCACCTTATATAAGGCCTCGTAGCTTAGTTGTATAGAGCGTCGGATTCCGGTTCCGAAGGTCCTGGGTTAGAGTCCCAGCGAGGTCACTAAAAGCAATCAGGAAGAAGGCACCATAGCCCTCTTCCTGATTTTTTATATCACATTCATTTTCCTGAATTTCATAGTCAACTGTCCTTAAAGTGATAATATCATTGCAAAGATACTCAAATTTGACTAATTTGGACGTTTTCATGCTTTTATTATCATCGAAGCGATGAAAATAGACAGGAAACTTGTATATACCCTAATTTGTCCTCAGTATTGTCACAGGCATGTCTTCCATACAAAATATCAGTATGGGTGTCACCTTTTCTTCACAAGAATCGTTATATTTGTGAGCAAGCTCAAGAAAACGATTCATTAACCTATAACAACAAAACAAGATTATGGAAGTATTGGAAGAAATTGGCGGCATGTTGGAAGACATCCTTATCCCTATCAGCATCTGTGTAATAATGCCCATCACAATGGTGTGGCTCCACATGAGGAGCAAAAAACATGAGTCGGACAACAGAACGGGGATAGTGCTGGCTGCCTTGGAGAAGAATCCAAACATCGACCTAGAGGAGTTGATACAGAAGATTACGCCAAAGAGTGCAACTCTGAAGGAGAAATTACTGAAGAAACTAATGTGGGGCAGTGTTATCTCTGCTATCGGTATTGGTTTTCTGGGTTATGCCCTATATATGGACTTCGTAGGTGGCATGTCTGTAGAGGATTTGGAAAGGTCTTACTTCTGCGGTGGCATTACCATGCTCATAGGTCTGGCCATACTGCTTGTCTTCTTCATTAGCAAGAGGATGCTGGCAAAGGAACTGGAAGCTGAGGCCAACAAGAAATAACCGTTTGTTGCAAAAGCAAACCCATGAACAGAGAGGAGTTCATAGCACACATACGGAGCGAGCAGGAGCAACTGAGGCGATTCCTGCTTGCCCTATGCCTGGGTAACCGCGATGAGGCTGACGACATAGCGCAGGAAAGTCTTGTCAAGGCCTACCTTTCCTCCAGTGGGTATCGGGATGAGGGCAACTTCACCTCCTGGCTCTACAAGATTGCATACCGTACGTTCCTGGACCACAAGAAAGCAGGCAGATGCAACCAGCCGCTGGAGATGGCGTCCTCGCTGACGGATGCTTCAACCTTGGCAGACAATACGTTCCGTTACCAAGAACTGTACATGGCCTTGAACGAACTGCAACCCAAGGAGCGCACCTCCATTCTGCTTTTCTACATAAAGGGATACTCCGTACGTGAGATAAGCAAGATAATGGAATGCAGCGAGGATGCGATAAAGAAACAATTGTCCAGAGGACGCGAACACCTGAAAGAAAAATTGAAGAAATGATGGAACAGAAAGATACATTACAGGAACTGTTCAACGGCTATACACCAGACCTTGGACAAGAAGACCTCTTCATGCAACGTCTGGAAAAGAAACTGCAAGCCGTGGAGTACATCAAGCAGATGCAGGACAGGCAACTCAGGCGCTATCGCTATGCCATAATAGCAGCCTTCCTGATGGGCATGATAGTAAGCGGAGGCTTGCTTGTCTACATTATGGACAATCCCATTGGCCAACCAACATTCTCCTTCGGCATACACTCCCTGCCTTTCCTGTTTCTGGAGCAGAACAGCCGAATGATATCACTCACAGGCCTGGCTTTGCTGATGGGTGTAGGCATAGTGGTTATTATCACCATATGGCAGGAACTTGCAAGTATGCATGAATTGTACGGAAAACGGAAAACGGACTTGCCTTGTTGATGAGCGCAGGCGAATAATAACGAAGAAAGTTTAACGACAACGGAAAGGCACAGGACCTGAAAATGTAGGGTTCTGTGCCTTGTGTGTCCAATATTTAAGGAGTATGATGTATGCACTAAAAAGCGCCATTATAGTAACTCTGGGTAATGTAGGGCGAAGGTTCGTAGTAGGCACTACAATTGTAGTTGTCCAGTGTTTCGCATATAGGACTGGCGTAAACCCGAAGAATGGCATCGGGATATTCTTCCTCTGTCTTTTGAGTAGCAAGTATCAGTCGCTTGTACACCTTTGCCATTTGGGTAGTAGTGGGTATGCTGGTACATAGTTCGGGATCGACATCTTTCACGTCATACGAACCTTCTGACAGATTATACTCATCTATCCAATCCGACTCCACTGCCAATGGGTTTTCTGAATGGAGCACGTCAGCCAAAGATAGTTTCTTGGCTATTTCGTCGCGCCCCATGGCATTGGCAACGTATTTATTGGGTTGCTTCAGTCTGCGAGCTATACGCTCTATCATATAACAGACAAAATACAGGTCGTTGACCGTAACTTCGTCTTCGGGGAAAAACACATTCTTCATAGGGTGTGGTCATTTATGAATTTCAGTGTAGCCAGCGATTTCTGCGAACAGAAGACTATCTGATGTGTAGGATATTTGAATTTTGTCAACTCCCAAAATGGCGAGTAATAGTGCCTTCTATGAGGTCTTCCACATAATCCCAAATCTGGTCGTCGGCCATAGGTCCTTCCACAATATCATACTCGTGTCCAATACCACGCCGGCAATTAACAACAAAGTCTAACCATTCGTCTGTTATGATTGGAAATGTCTTTACATTCAGCGTATCATCAGGAGTATATTGATAGACAGACACTATGCTCCCTCCCCTTTTGGTAAGGGCCCATTTTCGAGCCTGTTTCTCTATCTTTGTACAATAGAATCCATACCCAAAGTCTTTATAGAACCCTGTTGTACGTATCTCTGGATTTACGACAGAGGTATTACTTCCGTGATATAGAATATAAATGCCATTCTGCTCCTGAACCATAGTATCGTTTACATTTACTCTGCCACAAAGATACGATTAAGTGAGTGAAATACCTAATCTATTTCAAATAATTCTCTTTTTATTCCCGCAACGGTAAACTTTTTTATATCTTAGCGGTCAAATTAACGCTAATAAATATATAAGATATGAAACTAGAAGATTTTATGAATGCCTCGCCCGTGAACTTCTTCGCGGTGGAGACAATAAAGAAGTGCCTCACAGAGGCTGGTTATAAGGAGTGGAAGGCTGGTGAGCCTTGTCCTGAGGTGAAGAGTGGCGACAAACTGTTTTCTACAAAGAACGGTTCCGCCATTTTTGCTTTCCATATGGGCAAGAAGCCCCTGGCAGAGGGTGGCATGCGCATCATTTCGGCACATTCGGACAGCCCCTGCTTCCGCGTGAAGCCCAATGCTGAGATAAAGTGCGAGGGCGGTTTGGTGAAACTGAACACCGAACTGTATGGCGGTGCCATAATGTCCACCTGGATGGACCGTCCGCTGTCCCTGGCTGGCCGCGTGGTGCTGGCGGGTGAGAGCATGACGGAACCCGAGGTGCGCCTCATGCGCATTGAACGACCCATACTGACCATCCCCAACCTGGCCATTCACTTCAACCGTCAGGTGAACGACGGTGTGGCCCTGTCCAAGCAGAAGGACATGCTGCCTGTGCTGACAATCCAGCAAACGGTGAGCGATGAGCGTGGAGCGGTGAGCGGAAGCATACTAAAGGCGCTGATTTCCGAGGAACTGGGTGTGAAGGCCGAGGATATTCTGGACTTCGACCTATATCTGTACGACACCACTCCTGCCCAGTGCGTGGGCTTGCACGGAGAACTGATACAGAGCGGACGCCTGGACGACCTGAGCATGGTGCATGCCGGTATGGAGGCTCTGCTGACCGACGCTGATACTCCCGAGGTGACAAAGTGCCTGGCCATCTTCGACAACGAGGAGACTGGAAGCCAGACAAAGCAGGGTGCAGGTTCTCCCTTCTTTGCCTCGCTGGTGCAGAGACTTGTGGCACGACAGGCAGAGGGCGATGGTTTCGAGGGCTTTGCCATGTGCGTAGAGAAGTCGTTCATGGTGAGTGCCGACAATGCTCATGCATGGCATCCCAACTATAACGAGAAGTACGACCCCACGAACCATCCCGTGATGGGCGGCGGTCCTGT
>JAFYVX010000192.1 GCA_017558255.1 Bacteroidaceae bacterium | reverse complement strand
GCATGGCAACATTCCTCTGTAATATATGAATTTCCTTGCAATAACTATTGAAACTTGGACTTTGGCCGGTATTAGTGTTGCCGTAGTATTCTCTATTCTTGTTGTTCTGGTATTGGTACTGAACATCTTCAGCTTCGTTGCCACCAAGGCTGTAATCAAGAAGCCTTCCAAGAAAAAGGACATCAAGGCAGAATACAACAACGCCAAGACTCTTGCCAATGCCAGTCTGGACGACAAGGCTGCTGTGGCCGTTGCATTGTATCTGTATGAGCAGGACCAGATGGAACAGGAGAGTGGTATTCTCACCATTACCCACAACGACCACTCATGGTCTTCGCAGTTGAACACAAGACTATAGTATAGTGTAATCTATTAACATTAAAGACAAATGAAAGAATTTAAATTCAAAATAGGTGGCACTGACTATCTTGCCACTGTAGAGGAACTTCAGGGTGGTAACATGCAGGTTACCGTCAATGGTCAGACTTATCAGGTGGAAATGGCACAGACTCGTGCCTGTGGTCCCCGTCCCGCTATGGCAGGTGCTGCTCCCGTGGCACAGGCAGGCGGCCCCAAGAATGTGGTAAGCGAACTGCCCGGTACCGTTACTGCCGTTAAGGCAACTGCTGGCCAGCACGTAAAGCGTGGCGATGTGTTGCTCGTAATCGAGGCTATGAAGATGGCAAACGACATCGTTGCCGAGGTTGACGGCACCGTTCAGCGCGTTGCCGTAAGCGCAGGTCAGAGCGTAAACCAGGGCGACCTCTTGGTAGAGATGGTTGCTGATGCCGTTGCCGCTCCTGTTGCTGCTCCCGCACCAAAGGCAGCACCTGCCGCTCCTGCCGCTGCCCCTGTTACCGCAGCTCCCGCATTGTCTCCTGCTGCCGTAGGTGCCAAGACCGTTACAGCACCCCTTCCTGGTGCTATCACCAAGGTTACCGTTAAGGTTGGCGACTCCGTTGCTGCCGGCGACACCGTACTGATGATGGAGGCCATGAAGATGGAGAACAGTATCACCGCAGAGTTTGGCGGAACTGTAAAGGCTATCCTCTGCAAGGAGGGTGACCAGGTTCAGAGTGGTCAGGCACTTGTGGAATTGGCATAATGTCATTCAAGTAATAAAGAGACTAAACGAAATTTCACTTATGAAAAATTATTTGAAATACTTCTCTCTCATAGCCCTGATGCTGCTCGTGGCAACACCAGCCGTGGCTGGGGAATTCAACATGGAGGAGGGCATTGCCGATTTCTTCAACGAGATGGGCTTCATCTTCTTCTTCCAGGGCGAGGGTTGGAAGAACCTCATAATGATAGCAGTGGGTTGCTACCTGCTCTATCTTGCCATCAAGAAGGGCTTCGAACCCCTGTTGCTTCTGCCCATTGCCTTCGGTATGATTCTTGCCAATCTGCCCGGTGCAGGTATGTATAGCAGCGAACTTTGGGCTGATTTCATCAATCCTTCCAGTCCTCACTACCACAGCTATGGCCACATTATGGCTCATGGTGGTCTGTTGGATATACTTTACATCGGTGTAAAGGCTGGTATCTATCCCTGTCTCATCTTCCTCGGTGTGGGTGCCATGACCGACTTCGGTCCCCTGATTGCCAACCCCAAGAGCCTTCTGCTCGGTGCGGCTGCCCAGATTGGTATCTTTGCTACCTTCATCGTGGTACAGGCCGACATACCTGGTTTCGGTTTCACTCCTGCCCAGGCTGGTTCTATCGGTATCATCGGTGGTGCCGACGGTCCTACCGCTATCTTCCTGACATCGAAGTTGGCTCCCGAGTTGCTTGGTCCCATTGCCGTGGCAGCCTATAGCTACATGGCTCTTGTGCCTGTGATTCAGCCTCCCATCATGAAGGCCCTCACCACCAAGAAGGAGCGTCTCATCCGCATGTCACAGTTGCGCACCGTGAGCAAGAAGGAGAAGATTATCTTCCCCATCGTGGTTGCTGTAATCGTTACATTGGTTGTGCCCAGCTCTGGTACACTGATTGGTAGCTTGATGCTTGGTAACCTGATGAAGGAGTGCGGCGTAGTAGACCGTTTGAGCAAGACAGCACAGAACGAGTTGAACAACATCGTTGTCATCTTCCTCGGTATCACCGTAGGTGCAACAGCAACAGCCCAGTCTTTCCTCAACATCCAGACTATCGGTATCCTTGCCGTAGGTATCGTTGCCTTCGGTGTAGGTTCTGCATCTGGTGTACTCATGGCCAAGTTCATGAATCTGTTCCTGAAGGAAGGTTCCAAGATTAACCCCCTCATCGGTTCTGCCGGTGTCAGCGCCGTACCTATGGCTGCTCGTGTTTCTCAGCAGGAGGGTCAGAAGGAGGATCGTCGCAACTTCCTCTTGATGCACGCCATGGGTCCCAACGTGGCTGGTGTTATCGGTTCTGCCGTTGCGGCAGGTATCCTGCTCAGCTTCCTGGGATAATCCCCCCACTTGAGCAACAGGTTTTACACCTTATGTATAAATACAATACAGGCTCGGTCTTCACGGACCGAGCCTGTATTGCGTATGGTAGGGTAGGAGTTGGGAACCGAAGGTCGACGCCTGAACCAAAGGTAGATGTCCGAACCGAAGGTCGACGCCCGAAGGGGCTGAAGTCAAGGAGCTGAAGTCCTATGTGAAAACAAACGCTTCATCTACCCGCTTGATAGTGAGGCAATTTGCAACAGGTTTGATAGATAGTATTGACGCATGAGTTTTCCTATAGGAGAACTCGAGTTCTCCAACAAGGAAACTGCAGTTTTCCTATAGGGAAACTGGATGCTTGCCAATAGAAGCGAAAACTGTTCGCCTCACCTCGTTTTTCTTAGATAATCGGCACGCTTTACTATGTATGTGGCTTGTGCTTCGGCAAGACGGTTGAGACTTTTGCGCAGGAGGGTTTCGCTATCCAGAAGGTCGGAAAGGATTTCCGTGCCGGTGCGGTACTTGTCCATGGACATGCGCATGTTTTCGCTGGCCTCTGTCACACTGATGCTGGCAATCTCTATCTGCTTGTAGGCTTCCATGAGTGAGGACCAGGCTGATTCTATGTCGATGATGAGTTGTTCGCGGGCATCCTCTAGTTGGTTTTGCGATTGCTGAAGGGCAAGTTTCTCGCGGCGTATGGCATGCGAGCCTCCCCACCACGAGGTGATGGGCACGCTGACAGTACCAAATACCATGCCGTTTGTCACATTGTCATCTATCATTGTCTTTGCCCCCTCGGAGAGTCCGCCCAGGCCCACGTTGCTTATGGTTAGTCCTACCGCCACGGTGGGCAAGTACTTGCCACGCTCCATGCGCACTTTCAGTTTGCCTGCATCCACACCCTTCTGAGCTATGGCAAGTTCCAGACGAGATGCCACAGCCTCGTCCGATGCAATGTAGTAGTCCATGGGGCTTTCAATATCGGTAAGGCCAATCTCCTCCACATCTATCTTCTCGCCAGCCATACCTATCTGTTGTGCCAGAAGCAGACACATGATATGGTGTGCATTGCTTGCCTTAAGGCTGTCGGAGGAGAGTTTCTGGAGTTCAATGCGCACTTTGAGGAGGTCGTTGCGTGTTGTTACACCGGCATCCACATAGGATTGCACTTCCTTGTAGATGGCATGCAATTGTGCCTGGGCTGAGCGTATTGTGGCAAGGTTCAGTTTCAGTTTGGCCACCTGGTAGTAGTTTTCGGTAACTTTCTGCAAGACGTCCTTTGTCTGGAGTTCTGTCTGAAGTTCCGCCACCTGCTTGCCTATGTCGGCCAGACGATTGCCGTTCACTATCTGTCCGCCAACAAAGAGAGGTTGTGTCAGAGTACCCATCACGGCATACCCCTTGTCCAGTTCGCGAATGGAGTAGGGCTGACCTGCCAAGGCTGCCAGTTCGGGGTTGATTTGTCCCAAAGCCATAAGTTCCATAGGGAAGACACCGTCCTGTTGTACCATCTTGTCGAAAGCGTGGAATGCCAGGACGTTGGCAGATATTTCGGGGAAGTATTTGGTAAAGGCCTCCTTCTTCTGCTCACCGGCCATCTGTATGTTCAGAGTGGCATTCTGCAAGGTGCGGTTGCGTGTTGCCGCACTTTGCAGGCATTCCTGAAGGGAGACGGTGCGAGGCTGAGCCTGCATGGCAAGGCAGCAGAAGAAAAGACCCACCCCCAAACCCCTCCCTCTATGGAGGGGAGTATGATGTACTGCTGATGGGGATTCGAGTCGGTTGTTACCACTCCCCTCCCTTGTGGAGGGGCTGGGGGAGGGTCCGCTGGGTCCATTCTCATATAGTTTCCAATACACCACGGGGAGAACAGTGGTGACAAGCAGTAGCATACCTATACCACCAGCAAAGATGGTTATACCCACTGGCATCCAGAAACTGCTACCTGCAATAATCATAGGCACAACACCCACGGCCGTGGTGGCGGTGGTGAGGAAGATGGGCACCATGCGTCGCTTGCCGGCATCCAGAGCGGCATCGTGTGCCGACATACCCTCGGCCATCTTCTCGTTGGCATGCTCGAAGATAAGTATCTCGTTGCGCATAATCATACCCATCAGGGTGATGAAGCCGAACATGCCAGTAAGACCAAGTACCTTGTTGGCAATGAGCAGGCCGATGATGGCACCAGGCATGCCCAAGCTTATTGCCACGATGCAGATGATGGCTATGGAGAACTTGCGGAAGTTGAAGAGCAGGAAGAAGAATATGAGTACCACAGCCATGCCCAGACTTACCATGATGTCGGGTGTTGTCTCGTTGTTCTTCTCGGTTTCTCCACCTATCTCGGCACGCACACCATGAGGCAGATCCATATTGTCGATGTAGCTGATGAGCTTGTTCTGTATGTCAAGAGCGAAAGTGCCGCGCTTGCCCTCGGCTGTGACAGAGATGCAACGCTCGCCATTGCGATGCACTATC
>JAFYVX010000020.1 GCA_017558255.1 Bacteroidaceae bacterium | reverse complement strand
TGCAAACGGCACGTTCACCGTAGGTTGGAACACCAATGCACGCCTCACCTCAACCGGCAGTTTCACTCCCAACGCATGGTCGCATATAGCCATTGTTGTGCAGAACAACAAGATTACCCTGTACAGGAACGGTACACAGGATACCTATGTTACCAGCAACCAGTATAGCGGTCTGGGCGGTTTTGGCGACCTGGTGTTCAACTACTCTGCTTCCAATTCTTGGCAGAACGCCATGTACGACGAAATTCGTATCTGGGACCATGCACGTACCCTGCAGCAGATAAAGGGTTCTACTTACACCAGCTTCAGACGTCAGGAGTTCTATGGCGACGTTATGCCACAGGGTCTGTTGGCATACTACAAGGGCGATACCTTCGAGGGTGAGGACGGTGCGTTCTATATGCGCGATTGTGTTGGCGGCAACCATGCCAAGGTGCACACAGCAGGCAATCCCCAGAAGGACGCAACTACCGCTCTGGTAAAGACTCCTTTGAAGGCAAGCATTGAGATAGATTCTGTTTCTGCTGTTTATGCCGGTCTTCCTGTAGCGCTCACCGCTACACGTGGCGACGGTATAAATAAGGTATGGTGGAATATTCCTTCTTGCGGTATCACCGACAAGCATGTACTCTCTCCCGTTGTGACATTTGCCGAGACTGGTACCTATGAAGTTGTGGTTAGTGGTTCTGACTATAACGACAAGGTCATCTCCGATACCCTTCAGGTTGAGGTGAAAGAGGCTCCTGCACTGGATGCAACCTTTACATTGAGTGCTATTACAGTGCCCTGTGGTGAGCATTTGAGCATGTCAGTCAATAACTACGCAGAGTCATGTACATACGAATGGTCTATGCCAGGTGCAAATGTAGAGACTGTTTATGGTGCCAAGGCAGGTGCTACCTACAATGAGGTGGGCGAGTACACCATCACCCTGAAGATGACCTCTGCCGACGGACGTGTTGCCGAAAGCAGTCAGAAGGTGCAGATTACCAGCATTCCTCCTGTTGCCGATTTCAATATTTCCGAACCTGTGGTAGAGAAGGGCAAGACAGTCAAGCTTGTCAGCAGCTCTCTCTATGGTGCAACCGACTTCGAGTGGGTGCTCGACGGTCCTGCACAGAAGACCACCATTACTCCCGGCAACGAGACCCAGTACTGGACACCTAAGTATCCCGGTAAGTACAATGTCAGCCTGAAGGCCACCAACGCAGCCGGTAGCAATACAAATACCAAGGAAAATGCCCTGATTGTTACCAATGCAGACTCAAAGAACGGTCTTTCATTCTCTCAGACCAGTGCCAAGGTGTCTGTGCCCATCACAGAGAACCTCCTGGGCTTCGTCATCGAGTTCTGGGCTAATCCCACTCATCTTGCCAACTACTGCCTGGGTATGGGCGATAACGAGAAGAACCTTCTCATCCGAGTGGATGCAAGCGGTTCGATGATTATCACCATCAACGGCACCAAGTTCACTTCCGACAAGGGCTTTGTACAGGCAGGTACATGGAACCACTATGCCATCCGCCGCGCCTTGAACGGTGCTATCTATCTCTATCGCAATGGCGAGCAGTTCCAGTACAGAAACGTTGCGGTCAACAAGAATGCCATCAAGGATATGAGCACCTTCACCATCGGTGTGGACGGTATGCCCATGAATGGTTCTATCGACGAGTTCCGCCTTTGGGCCTCTAACTATTCCGGCATAGCAAACACTTGCAACCAGCCTCTGGAGAATCCCGAGTCTTACGTTGAGAGCGACAAGCTCCGTGTCTACTACGACTTCAACCAGAGCGGTGGTAACGTGACAGACCGTTCCGGTAACGGCAACGACGGTGTGCGCACAGGCTTCGGTCCCGACGGTGATGCCTGGGGCTTGTCAAAGGGTGTGTTCTCGCTGTATTTTGGCGAGAAGGTAGGCGATGAGGTTGTTACAGCCGTGGACGAGGTAGGTGCTGGCGAACCTGTCACAGCCGGTCGCAAGGGTGTCTACACTCTCTCTGGCCAGTATGTTGGAAACACCATCGTGGGTCTGCCCGCTGGTATGTACATTGTAGACGGCAAGAAGACTCCTGTCAAGTAAGGACTACTTCTTCGTGATAAAAGATTTGCCCCTGTCTGGTTCTGAAGTCCGGACAGGGGCTTGTAGTATGTTGTAAGAGGAGAGAAAAGATTCTGTTGTGGGTTGCCGAATTGTATTGCCGCTATTTCAATACCAGTTCGACGGGGCAATGGTCGCTGCCGAAGATGTCGGTGTGGATTGATGCTGACTCGATGTTTTCCTGCATGCGGCTGGAGGTGATGAAGTAGTCGATACGCCACCCTGTGTTCTTCTCGCGGGCCTTGAAGCGGTAGCTCCACCAAGAGTAGATGTCCTTTTCGTCGGGGTGCAGGAAACGGAAGGTGTCGGTAAAGCCACTTCCCAACAGGATGGTCATCTTCTCGCGCTCCTCATCGGTGAAACCTGCACTCATGCGGTTGGTCTTAGGGTTCTTCAGGTCAATTTCCTGATGTGCCACATTCAGGTCGCCGCAATAGACAACGGGTTTCTTTGTATCCAGTTGCATCAGATATTCGCGCAGGTCGGTTTCCCATTGCATGCGATAGTCCAGGCGTTTAAGTCCGTCCTGGGAGTTTGGCGTATAGCAGCATACCAGATAGAAATCTTCCATCTCCAGGGTGATGAGGCGCCCTTCGTGGTCGTGTTCCTCTATACCCATGCCGTATGATACGGACAAAGGTGTGTGGCGTGTGAAGATGGCCGTGCCACTGTATCCTTTCTTCTCGGCATAGTTCCAGTAGGACTGGTAACCGGGTATATCCAAATCTATCTGCCCTTCCTGGAGTTTTGTTTCCTGAAGGCAGAAGAAGTCGGCATCCAGGGCATTGAAAGCCTCCAGAAAGTTCTTGCCGACAACGGCACGCAGGCCGTTTACGTTCCAACTTATGAATTTCATATATAGTGATTTGTTTTTGGGGGTAGAGGATTTGAGAGGATTGAGAGGATTTAAGGGGATTGAGAGGATTTGAGAGGATTTGAGAGGTGGGACTGTTACTTTTTTGTTTTCGCTATTGAGAGTATAAATCCTTTGTCTGTGTGGTCCTCAGTATGTAGCGAGATGTCCTCTATATTGTTAGGGCAGAGTAGGTCGTGCAGATTGTCCTGGAGGCCTGTGCCACGAAGCTTGACCAAAGCCTCCTTCTGTGTCCAGATACGGAAGAAGCGTATGGGGTCACCTGCTATTTCCTCCTGTTCCTGTGGGCTCATCGTGTGCCTGACAAGTGCATCGCTGATTTTGCGCTCGGTGCTTTCCACGTCAATACCTATGGGCGTATCTCCCACGGCACAGGCAATGGCATTGGAGCAATGGCTCAGGTTGAAGTGGATGTGAGGGTATTCCTGCAACGAAGGTTTGCCGTGCTCGCCTATGACGAATGTAGGTTTTTCCTCTATGCCGTACTCTTCCTTCAGGGCCTGGCATAATAACAGGTATGACAGGGTGCAGTCCCTTTGCCCCTGAAAATGCCTGTATCTCCGGGCCAGTTCCCGTCGCCAGGGTGGGAGCAAGGTCATGTCCTTGTCCAGGTGCTCCTGGGTGTACTCGGCAAGATTGTCCCTAACAATCAGTCTCATGCCTCTCTCTCCTCCTTGGAGCGTATGTGCCTGACTTGCCACCAAAGCAGGGTTGCGGCTATGATGCAACTCATAGTGTCGGCAAAAGGCAGACTATACCATACACCGTCCAGCCCGAAGAAGTTGGGCAGTATGAGCATGCATGGTATAAGGAATATGAGTTGGCGCGAAAGACTCAGGAAGATGCTCTTGCCGGCATGTCCGATGCTTTGGAAGAAATGACTTACCACTATCTGTCCGCCCACCAAGGGGAATATCAGCACGCAGATACGGAATCCGTGTGCCGCCATGGATATTATATTCTCGTCGTTGGTAAATGCCATGGCAGGCAGTTCGGGTGCTAACATGCCAATAAGGAAACCTATGGTAGTAACAATTGTGCCTGCCGCCATAGTGTAGCGCAACACCTGCCATACGCGGTCGTTCTTGTGCGCTCCCCAGTTGTAGCCGGCAATGGGTTGCATGCCTTGGTTCAGACCCATGACAATCATGATGAACACAAAACCCACGCTGTTCACTATGCCGTATGCCGCCAAAGCATCGTCTCCGCCATATTTCTGCATACTGCGATTCAATAGTAGCACCACCAGACATGCGCATGCATTCATCAGGAATGGCGACATGCCTATGGCCAATGTCTGCCTGACGATACTTAGCTTCAGCTTGTATATTCCCCGCCTTAAATGCAGAAGTTCTTTGTCGCGGCTGAATAGCAAAAGAATGGCTACGAGGGCCAAAGTCTGGGAAATCACAGTGGCAATAGCCGCTCCTTGTATGCCCATGTCAAAAGCAATGATGAACAAGGGGTCCAACACCGCATTTATCGATACGCCGCACAGCGTAAGGACCATTGCCGTTATGGGGTGTCCTGCCGCGCGCATTATGGCATTAAGGCCAAGGTAGCTGTGGGATATTACATTAAATATCAATACTATCTGCATATATTCCCTTGCGTATGGCAAGGTTGTCTCCGAAGCTCCGAAAACAAGCAGTATGGGGTCAAGGAACAGCAGGCACACGACAGCAAAGAGAGTGCCCAGGATGACGTTCAGCGTGATGGTGTTTCCCAAGACATTCTGTGCCGTGGCATAGTCCTTTTGTCCCAACCTCACGCTTATCACCGTACATGCACCCACACCCACCATCGCACCGAAGGCGGCTCCCAGGTTCATGAAGGGGAACGTGGCGGTGAGGCCACCCAATGCCAGCTTGCCGACAAAGTGTCCGATAAAAGCTCTGTCAACGATGTTATACAGCGAACTTGCTATCATTGCCATGATGGCTGGCAAGGCATAGTTCAGCAATAATTTTCCAACGGGCTTCTCGCCCAATTCTGTAGGTACTCTTTGTGCCATGAAAAACGTTTAGCGGTTAGCGAATTTCGTTGATTGTTAGATAAAGGTTGTCCAACGTTATTTGCCAAAGGTATGAAAAAACTACATAATTATCTCTCACCTCATGTCATATTTCAATAAAAAAGTTCCGTCGGAGTAAAAATAGAGGTACAAGTTACCCTGTCATTCGTTATTTATTGTTAACTTTGCAAACGATTGTGTGTATTTTATAAATAGGTACGCGCGATTATTTGTTTGCAAAAGTAATTAACACTATATCATTAAAACTCAAAATGAGCAATCAGACAGAAAAGATCAAGGAGTTGCATCAGCTCCGCGAGAAGGCTCGCATGGGCGGTGGTGAGAAGGCCATTGCCAAGCAGCACGAGAAGGGTAAACTGACAGCACGTGAGCGCATCAATATGCTGTTGGACGAAGGTAGTTTCGAGGAAATGGACATGTTCGTTGAGCATCGTTGCTACAACTTCGGCATGGAGAAAAAGCACTATCTGGGCGATGGTGTAGTAACCGGTTGCGGTACCATTGCCGGTCGTCTGGTATATGTTTTCGCACAGGACTTCACCGTTACTGCAGGTTCATTGTCAGAGATGCTGGCAAGCAAGATCTGCAAGATCATGGACATGGCCATGAAGGTAGGCGCTCCCGTTATCGGTTTGAATGACTCAGGTGGTGCACGTCTGCAGGAGGGTGTAAACTCTCTGGCAGGTTATGCCGAGATTTTCCAGCGCAATATCATGGCATCTGGCGTTATTCCCCAGATCAGTGCCATTATGGGCCCCTGCGCAGGTGGTGCAGTATATAGCCCAGCATTGACCGACTTCACCCTGATGGTAGAGAACACCTCATACATGTTCCTCACAGGTCCTGGTCCCGTTAAGGCTGTTTTGGGCGAGGTTGTTACCCAGGAGCAGTTGGGTGGTGCCAGCGTTCATGCCACCAAGAGCGGCGTGACACACTTCACCGCAAGCACCGAGGAGGAGGCTATCGCTATGATCCAGAAGTTGATGAGCTACATTCCCCAGAACAATCTGGAGAAGACTCCCCGTGTGGCATGCACCGACCCCATCAACCGTATGGAGGATTATCTGAACGACATTATCCCCGACAATCCCAACATGCCCTACGACATGTACGAGGTTATTGCCGGTATCGTGGACAATGGCGAGTTCTTCGAGGTACAGCCCAGCTATGCCAAGAACCTCATCATCGGTTTCGCACGCTTCAACGGTCAGAGTGTAGGTATCGTTGCCAACCAGCCCAAGCAGATG